>CAZKDA010000005.1:2403-50053 GCA_964551455.1 uncultured Saprospiraceae bacterium | reverse complement strand
GCACAGGCTCTGAAATCTGAATTTTTATATTTGACCTAATCCATAACTCACGTTATTTTAACTAAAACTAAAACCATCCCGATATGCTATGTCGGGATCAAAAAATCTTTATTTTTACGGTGTATGACTTCTTATTTAAACAAACATGCACTGTATCCTCCCCAGATCATTGACCCGCCGGAAAGCAACCTGCAAATTATTGTGGTGATCCCCTGCTACGATGAACCGCAACTGATCCGAAGCCTGGAATCCCTTAAAAATTGTGAACCGCCAGATTGCAGCGTCGAAGTGATCGTGGTGTTCAACGATGGTGAAAACGACAGCCCCAAAGTAAAACAAGCCAATGCCACCGGCTTTTTGGTTGCAGAAAAGTGGAGCCTCGAAAACAATTCTCCCCAACTGAAATTCCATATTTTATACCACAAGGATCTGCCTGAAAAATCTGCCGGAGTCGGCCTCGCCCGTAAGATCGGCATGGATGAGGCCGTGTTTCGTTTTGATAAAATTGACCAGCCCAAAGGAATTATCGCCTGTTTTGACGCGGATTCACTTTGCCAGCCGAATTACTTTCGGGCAATCGAAGCACATTTTCTGCAAAACCCTGAAACCCAGGCTTGCAGTATTTATTTTGAACATCCGACCACCGGCAGCGATCATTCCCCGGAAGTGTACAATGCGATCGTTCAGTACGAACTGCACCTTCGCTATTACATCAATGCCAAACGGTTTGCAGGGTTTCCTTTCGCGTTTCAAACCATTGGATCGAGCATGGCCGTGAGAAGCGATGCATACCAGCAACAGGGCGGGATGAACAAAAGAAAGGCCGGAGAAGATTTTTATTTTTTGAACAAATTCATGCCGCTCGGCAATTTTTCTGAGATCAAAACAACCACAGTGATCCCCGATCCCCGAAGCTCGCACCGCGTACCTTTCGGTACAGGAAAGGCAATTGCTTCGATCCTTGAAAACCAAACGGAATTGCAAACTTATGCTCCTCAGACCTTCATCGACCTGAAGTCGTTTTTCGATGGAGTGCCAAAGCTATTTTCGATGGAAGAAACGGAAGTCGGCGAATGGGCGGAGGAACTGCCTCCGAGTATAAAAACTTTCCTTGATGAGCAGGAATTTACGTCGAGGCTGATCGAAATCCAAGAAAATACCACGAATTTCAAATCTTTTTACAATCGCTTTTTCCGATGGTTCAACGGTTTTTTGCTGATGAAATTTGTGCACTACTCACGAGATAACTTCCATGCGAATGTGCCCGTTTCAGAAGCTGCTCGCTGGTTGCTCAGGGATTATTTCAAATACGAGCTTGCTGATGATTGTCCTCCGGAAGAATTGCTGGAACATTTTCGCAAAGAGGATAAAAAGTAGTCTCAGGGCTTCACGGTTTTCAAAACAGCCACACCTTCCGTCGTTTCAACATTTATAAAATAAAGCCCGCTTTGAAAATCCGAAGCAGGAATTTGAAAATCCGCTGAATGGATTGCCGGCTGATAAAAAACCACTTGCCCGATGGCATTGTATATCCTGAGCGATTTTAAAACCCCCTTTTGACTATCGACCCGGATAAAATCATCGAAGGGATTTGGAAAAGCAATGACGTTGGCAACGGCTTTTGGTTCCTCCACGGCAGAGGTGAGCGGCGAAGTATAAGGTTTGAAAAATAGCCATATTTCGTGGCTGGCTTTGAAATCCTGGCTGGTTGGCCCCAGAATCGGGATTGAGATTGGCGCTCCCGGCCATGTATGCCCGCCACCGGTAACTTTGTAGAACACCACCCTTGAATCGCTATCGCAATCATTGTATTCGATCCTTTCGGAGGTAGTTCCATCCGAAGGAACTATGTCCGGGACAGGGATTGTATCTCCAGGTGAATTGCAACTGTTGATGCCTACCCAATTGTTTACGAGGTCTTCGATGGGGATATTTATCAGCGGAGAGCCGTTGTACAATACCACATCATCGGCGGTTCCATGGATTTGCATGACAGGGACAGGAATATCCGGGGTACAATTTTGCACTTCGCTGGCAACCATTGCACCTGTGACAGAGGCGATTGCTTTGATCCGGTCGTTCAGTTCGCAAGCCAGTTTGTAGCTCAAAAAACCTCCGTTTGACATTCCGCAAGAGAAAACAGCCTCGGTATCCACGTTGTAGTTGGCGCTTATCGTATCGATCAGCCTATTGATAAACCCAACGTCATCTTTGTCAGAGCCAAAAGTCCAGCCTACATTCCATTCATTTCCGGAGCCATTATTAAAACCAGTGGGGTAGCAAACAAAAAACTTGGCCGTATCGGCAACCTGGTTCATAGCGGAATAAAATTCCTGTTGAATGCCATCAGATTCGCGGCCATGCAGGTTGAACACCAGGGGCAGCGCCTCATAACTTTGGTAATCAGAAGGCAAAAACAGGCGGTATGTCCGCAACACGCCATCGTGCATAAAACTTCCGGTGACTTGCGCCGGTAAATCGTTTTTATAAAAAAAGGAGAAAATAAGAGCAAAAAGGAATAAAGTATTTTTCATGTGTTTGCGGTTTGTAATTTTTTTTGATAAACGCTAAAGATCAAAAGATTTGATTAAAAATCATAACCCAGACTGTTCAGAAATTCTATTGTTATATTTTTTCTCAAGGATGAGAAATCTTTATTGATCGCTTTTCTTGGTTTTGTTATCCGTGTGGCAAAGAAGATCGTATTTTTTTGGGTAATGATATACCCGACCCACCAGCCGTTGTCTTCTTTAGCGTTGCGTTCCCAACCGGTTTTTGCGTATATATTGTATGTTTCGGTTTCTTTATGGAGCATGACCTTTTTCAGGATTTCATAACTTCGTTTGGAAAATGGCTTTTTTTGCCGGTAAACCGCGATAAGAAATTCGATCTGCTCCACCGGTGAAATCGCAAAATCGCCAAAATTCCAGAAATCTATTCCGGGTTGCGTTAAATTGCCATTACCATAATTCGCTTTTCGGAGATATTTCCCGTAAGTTTTCTTGCCAATTCTTTCCGCTAATTCATAATAAAACCAAATCACTGATTTCTTAAAAGCTTCGTCGAGCGCCATGTCCTTGTAAGTCTCCGGCCTGAAGCCAAACAATGCAGTGTCGGGAACGCTTTTAAAACGAATGACTTCATTTTCATCCTTCAATGCTCCAGTATTCAATGCGATCAAAGTATTAATGATCTTGAAAGTAGAGGCAGGAAGTGATGGCCTTCGGGCATCGATGGAATCGGAATAATACCAGGTTTGATTTTCATAATCAAAAACCGTAACGCTTCCGGTAACTCCATTTTCAGCAAATAAAACCAGATCAAAGATTGGCTTTTGTGCCGTTGAATATTTCAAATCCACAATAAAAAAAAGGAAAAAAGTGTACAAAAAAACCAGACGTGTCATAGCCATTATTCATTTTACTGATCCACGCGATTCCAGGCATCGGCATAGATTTTCCAATCACCGTTTATTTTTTTTCCAGATTCCTTTTCCCAGGTTTGTGTATTTTCACCGCAAAGAGCGCGAAGGATACGCAAAGTTCGCAAGTTTAAAATTTTCCTAAACACTCAAACTCAAAACTCAAAACTGTTTTCACTCCCGCCTCCGGTCTTCGGCCTCCTGTTTACTTTCCTCCAAACTCAAACTCACACTCACACTGATTTTCCCGCCTCCAGTCTTCCGCCCGTTCCCTTCAGTGCAATGCAGCTCTGATCTCCAATTGGTCGATGATCTCGGATTCCCGTTCGATCCACCATTTGAGTCGCGGATAGACTTCTTCTTCCGGGAAATAGTGGAGCGCCATTTTTACGAAAAGATGTCCGTGTTTCGCTTCCGATGCCCAGAGTATTTTGTAAAAACGCTGCAATTCCGGGTCTTTCTGTGCTTCTGAAACCAGGCGGAACCGTTCAGCGCCGCGGGTTTCTACCACTGATGCGATCAGCAATCGATCGAGGAAACGCTCACGTCTTCCCGAATGGCAAATTTTGATTAGCGCTTTGACGTAGGGATCTTCTCCGATCGAGTGGCTGAGTTGGATACCTTTGGTTTGCATCAGTTCGTAAACCTGTTGAAAATGTTCCAGTTCCTCAATGGCCGTTTCGATCAGTTCGGGGATGATCTCCGTCCTGTCAGGGTATTTCGCCACAAAGCTCATCGCCATCGCCGAAGCTTTGCGTTCACAATCGGCGTGGTCCTGCAAAAAGGAATCGAAATCGTTCATCACGGCCTCAAGCCATTCCTGCTTGCTCGGCGTTGCTATATCGATGTTCAGTTTCATCCAGTGTTTTTTGAATTTAGAAAACTTCGTAAAAATAGCAATTCAAAGGTAAAACGGAAAGTATTCCTTCTTTAGGCCAAATATGTAAACATGATGTATTTATTTTGACAGTATAAACCTATTTTTCGACACGAATTTTCGCAAATTTCACAAATTAAAATCTAATACAATAATTTGTGAAATTTGCGAAAATTTGTGTCTTTTTCACATTCTGTTTTTTCAACAGTATGTGCATGCGTTTAACTTAAACGCAATAATTTTTTTTGTGAAAATGATATTAATTTCATTGCTTTGAGCCAAAACCCACAATAGTTGAAATTTTCACCTTTTGAATTTGCTTTCCTGGTCGCAGCAGGGTTACTCACCATCCTGAATCTTACGGTGATGAACGACGCCACCAGCATCATGGACGGAGCGGAAGCTGCGAATGTTTATACGGCACAGCAATATGCCGAAGGCGCTGTTTCATGGGGATTTGAAACCAATGGTCTGGCGAGTTGGCTTGCAGCCAAAAACTATGGCGAAGTTGGCTTCAATTTATTTTTGTTGCGGTTGCCCAATGTATTGCTCCTGATCCTGACGCTGCTCATTTTTTACGGTTTGGCTGAAAAGCTGTTTGGAAAACAAACCGTGTTGCTGACGATACTCGTGGTATGCAGTTCCTTTTTAGTGATCCCGGTTTCAAAAATTATGGTAAACGACATTTGGCTGCTGGCTTTTCAGTTGCCAGGGATGTTGTCGTTGATTTTTTTGCTGAAACAGCCTGGTTGGACGTGGCGGCTGGTGTTTTGGCTTTGCACGGCGGGCGCTGTACTAATTCAACCGATGGCAGGACTGGCAAGTGCGTTTGTAGCCTGGTTACTCCTTGCGCTGATCCATCCGGAAGGCCGATCGCTGTTCCGGATTCTTGACGTTGGAATATGGCTGGTGGTGTTTGCGACAGTATTATTTACAGGGTTGTTGAGCCAGGATAATTCCGGATTTCTGTTCCATTTCGGCAGCAAAGGAACAGGTGTGTATCTGCTGGCCAATTTTCTGGGCATTTTGCCCTGGCTTGCCTTTCTCCCTGCAGCTTTTGTAGATCTTTTTAGAAAACTGAAAAAGCGGGAGGAAATGGCGATCATTTTAAGCGGCTTTCTGGTGTTCGGTATATTGAGTTTTGGTTTGGTGTTGCAGGTAGCACTGGCGTTATTGGTTGCCAAGCAGGTGGAAAACTTTTTCAAACCCAATTATCCTTTTGCTGGTTGGGTGAAATCCACAGCAGTTTTGAGCCTCAATTTTACTTTTATCCTGGTTGCGATGCTGCTGCTGACGGGTTATGATGCCTTGCCGGCAATAGGTTTTCGGTCGCGCATGGGCATGGGCGGAGTATTCTGGGCTTTTAGCTTTTTGGCAGTGGTAGGCATTTTTATGAAAAACAAAAACATGATCGTCGCCTGTATGTCACTCAGCGGGATATTGGCGATGCTGTTGTTTTATACACAAATAAGCCCGCGGCTGGAATATTACAGGAATTTACCACAAAAAATGGTAGATGCCATTGAAGCTGTTTCTCAGGATCAAAAAATGCCGGTTTATCTTTTCGGTGATTTTTTGGAGAATGGCAGTTTATCGCAGCGGAATGAAATCTACCTGAAAGCCAGAAAAATAGATCATGTGGTTTTATCCCGGATTGAGGAGGTGAATAGTAAAAGCGGTGTTTTTATTTTAGATGAAAAGGCTTACGATCAGATCGAACCTGAACTGAAGGACAGTATTGAAAAAGTAAACATCACTGGTCATGATCACTTGCTTGGGGCTGAACGTATTTTATGGGTATTCAGCAAATGACGCGAGCTACTCAGGAGTTTTTAAAGAGCAAAAAAAGCAGTAGCATAAACAATGCAGTGCTCAGCGCAATGATCAAAAAGATTTTTTTTGAGGCTTTTTTGTTGCGATGTTCCAATTGTCGTTTACGTCTTGAACTCACTGTTCCGAATTTTATTTATTTAAAGGAGACGTCAGACCCGCCCGCCCGACTGTCAGGCGGGCAGGAATAAGACTTCAGACTTTAGACCTGTCTACTGCCTGGCTGCCTGAAAAGGCAGAGCAGGCAGGCTATTAATCGTTGATATTCAATGATACTGATTCTTGAATCTGACTACTTTATTTTAGGTCAATTACTAATTCAAGTTGCAAACAATTCGCAACTTGAGGTTTTAAAATTTTCGCTGCCCAAAGTAAAAATTTTTCAAAACAAAAAATAATACCCACACCTAAAAAAATGATTATTGGTTTGCAAATTCAAAAATTGGTCTCATAATATTGCACGATCCGCTCATCGGCCATGATGTCCTGGATTCTGATCTTCTGCTTCAACACAATGCCTTCCAACGTGCGGCAGCGGCTGAGCGCTACATAAGTCTGGCCGTGTTCGAAGGCGCCGTAGCCCAGGTCAATGATCACTTTGTCGAAAGTTTTCCCCTGGCTTTTATGGATGGTGATAGCCCAGGCCAGTCGCAAAGGGTATTGCGTAAAAGTGCCGACCACCTCCGTTTCGATCTTTGTCTGGTCTTCCTGGTTGAGGTAATACCGCTGGATTTCCCACTCCAGTTTTTCAACTTCAACAGATTGTTTTCCTTGCTTGTCGGCAATTTCCACGACGATGTTATCCGGGTTGATCTGGATGATCCGGCCAATGGTTCCGTTGACGAAGCGGCGGCGCGGGTCGTTTTTTACGAACATGACCTGTGCGCCTTTTTTGAGTTTCAGTGCGGCTTCGGCAGGGTAGAGCTTTGGGTTGAAATCGCCGGTGACCGAAGCGAGGAAAGTAAATTCCGGGGTGTTCAGTCGTTTCAGTTCGCGCTGGTTGATCTGGTCCACCACGTTGTTGCGCGGCGAGAGCGTGATATAAAATTCCTCCGGCTGGAATAGGGGGTCGTGCCGTTCGTTCAGTTCTTCGAGGTCATCGTGGTCGATCTGGTTGAGGCGCACCGCATCCAGCAGGCGGATAAAATGACGGGATTCCTGGCGGTAGGTTTTACGCAATTCCAGCATTTCCATCACAAAGCCCGTTTCATAAACCTTTGCGGAAAAAAAGTACGGGCTGTCGTACATCGTTTGAAAAAGTAGTTGTTCGGCTTCAGATGAAACGATAGGTGGCAACTGGAAAAGATCGCCGAAAAATACCATCTGGACACCGCCGAAGGGAGCCAACATATTTTCGCGGTTCACCCGCAGAAAATAATCGATGTTGTCGAGCAGGTCAGCCCTGACCATCGAAATTTCATCGATGATAAGCACTTCGATGTTTTTGTAGAGCTTGCGGTTTTTGCGTTTACGGATGTCCTTTTTGTTCAGCGGTTTTGCGGGGAAACCAAAAAACGAATGGATCGTCTGGCCTTTGACGTTGAGCGCAGCTACGCCGGTGGGCGCAAGCACCACGGTCTTTTTTTTGGTCGTATTGCGGAACAATTGCAGCAGCGTGGATTTGCCTGTGCCGGCGCGCCCGGTGATGAAAAGGCTCCGATCCGTTTTTTCGAGAACGTCCAACGCATAGTTGAAGTCCTTGTTCAATTCAAGCGGTCGCTCGTTCAAAATGTTTTTTTTACTCAACTCAATTTATTGGAAATAGTCAAATTTAAAAAATGCGGAAGTTGGGAGCTACAAGTTTCTAGTTGCAAGTTTCTAATTGCTAGTTTGTCCGCTTGTGAACGGTAAACCGGAAACCACAAACCACAAACCACAAACTATAAACTATAAACTATAAACTATAAACTATAAACCACCCGCGAAAATACAAAATGAATGGGAACCATCAACGGGAAGACATTTTATATAAAATTAACCAACCAATGCAAGGTAAAAGAATGATTTTAATTAATTTTGCCCCGTTGTTCCAATCTCCTGGGCCTTTTCAAACACCCGCTCATTTCGTTTTTTCACTTTCAAACTCAAATAATTATGAAAAAAATTATACTCCTTTCAGGATTTATATTTCTCAGCTTCGGCATTTTTGCACAATGCAGTGATTTGTTTTTTTCAGAATACGTGGAAGGCTACGCTAATAACAAAGCCCTTGAAATTTACAATCCGACATCTGATGCCATTGATCTTTCGGAATATTCCATAGCTCGTTTCAGCAATGGCTCAACCACCACCGGGACGGACAGGATCATCCAGTTGCCGGAAGTTATGCTTGACCCTTATGACGTTTATGTCGTCGTTATCGATATGACCGATACCACCCTTTGGGATTCACAGCTCGACAAACCGGCCTGGAATGGTTATAATCTCATAGATACCATTTTTGACCTTGTAACCGGAAATCCGCTTCTCGATTCATTGGGCAATGTAATTTTTGGTCCCCAATACGTTGACACACAATTCGGACCTGCTGCTATTTTTGGCGATGAATATAATGAAGAATACGACTTGCAGTGTAAAGCCGATGTATTTCTTTGCCCGGAATATGAAACCAACAATACCATGTATTTCAATGGCAATGATGCCGTGGCGCTGGTCAGGGGCACAACCGTAGCACAGGATGGCTCTAACCTTGTTGATGTGATCGGCGTGATCGGGGAAAATCCCGAAGTAACTATCATGGAAGATGCCTGGGTGGACGAAAACGGATATTGGTTGACAAAAGATCGTACACTGGTAAGAAAACCGGAGATTACCGAAGGCAGAAATAATATCCCCGATGTCGTTTACATCGCCGGTGGCACCTTCACGGGGGAAGGATGGTACAGCTATCCAAAAAACGACTTTCAATATCTGGGTATCCACAATTCCGTTTGCAACGCCACTCCGAAGCCTGATAAATTCAGTTGTGTAACCGGAGTGAATGTTTATGAGATCAATACTATTCCCTTCAAAATGTTCCCCAATCCGAATCACTCAGGGCTGTTGTTTGTGGAAGCAGAAGCAGAAATCGACAGGGTTGAAATTTTCAACATTTTAGGGCAAAGGGTTTTTGCTCAAAAAATCGGTTTTGCAAATAGCCGCATTGAGTTGAACATCAACAACCTGAATAATGGAATGTACATTGTCAATTTGTTTTTTGACAAAAACCAATTATCTGTTCAAAAACTCGTGGTCGAATAAACCGGGTGAATCAACGCAGGTGGATTTCCTTCTGCGTTGGTTTTTTATAAAAAATGCCAACCTGTTGCTTTACCAAAATCATTACTCCCAATGAGACGACTTCAACTCCTGGTTTTCCTGTTCAGCTTTTTTTTCACCGCTACGACTTACGGCCAGCAATTCCGCCTCAGCGGTACGGTTACAGATGCAGTTACAATGGAACCCTTGATCGGGGCAACCATCAAAATCGGCGATAATGGCTTCGTTACTGATTTCAATGGTGACTATTTGGCCATGCTCGAAAGCGGAAACCATATCCTTGAAGTATCTTATGTCGGTTATGAAAATAAAACTATCGAGGTTATTATGGAAAATGATCAAACGCTCGATATCCGGATGGAAGCCAATTTGGTGCTCAATGAAGTGCTTGTTACCGCTGATATTGCTATTGAGCGGGAAACCCCTGTTGCTTTTTCTAACATTTCAACTAAAAAGATGGATGAAGAGCTGGCATCGCAGGATATTCCCATGATCCTGAATTCTACGCCGGGCGCATACGCTACCCAGACTGGGGGCGGCGATGGCGATGCGCGGATCAGTATTCGTGGTTTCAACCAGCGGAATGTGGCGGTAATGCTCGATGGAATCCCCGTAAACGATATGGAAAACGGTTGGGTGTATTGGAGCAACTGGTTTGGCCTCGACCTCGTGACCCAGACGATGCAGGTGCAACGTGGATTGGGCGCCTCGAAACTTTCCATTCCATCGGTTGGTGGCACGATCAACATCCTCACCAAAGGCATCGAAGCCAAACGGAGCATCAAGTTCAGACAAGAGGTTGGCAACGACGGATTCCTGCGATCCACACTCGGCATCACCACTGGTCGTCTCAATAACGGCTGGGCGATCTCCGCTGCCGGTTCGTACAAAGAGGGCGACGGCTGGGTAAAAGGAAATTTTACAAAAGGATATTTTTACTACCTCCGCATCGACAAGCAGTTAGGCAAACACCTCATCAGCCTGTCGGGATTCGGCGCCCCGCAGGAACACGGCCAGCGTCCGTTCACTTATGAAATTGGCCTGGTAGATACTGATTACGCACGAGAGATTGGCGTACCCCAATCTGCCATCGACGAATTGGAATTCAAAGATAAAGGCCGCCGCTACAACGAACATTGGGGCTATCGCGACGGAGAACTATTCAACACACGAAAAAACTACTACCACAAACCACAGATCAGCCTGCGTCATAGCTGGCAGCCCCACAGCCGCCTATATTGGTCGAATGTAGCTTATTTGTCAATCGGAAGCGGAGGCGGCACTTCTCCGGGAGCCAGCGCTGATGGTTCGCAATCCATTCCTTTAATCCCTGATGGTCAATTCGATATTGATGCCGCCGTGGAATACAACCGTTCATCCAGTGTTTTCAAACCGGAAGGGCTTTCAGAGTACATCATCCGTTCGAGCAACAACGATCATTTTTGGGTTGGTTTGCTTTCCACTTTGCAATATAATTTGAGCGAGCGATTCACCCTTTCCGGAGGAGTGGACGGGCGGTATTATCGAGGTGACCATTATCGTACAGTTTATGATTTACTCGGAGGTTCCTACTTTCATGGAACAGGAAACTACCGCATCGACCAACCGAATACCAAACTGGTAGAGGGCGACAAATTTGTTTATGACAACAGTGGGTTTGTGCGTTGGGCAGGCTTGTTCGGGTTATTGGAATACAAGCATGGGAAGCTTTCTGCCTTTGTCAATGTTTCAGGAGCGATGACGGGTTATATGCTTGAAGATTACATGAAACCGATGGTGGTTAACCTGCCCGATACCAGTTTTTTCGTCAGTTATGTAAAACCGGTGGAATACAATGACGTAACTTATACGATAGACTCGCCGGAGGCAAAAAACCAGAAGATCGACTGGATCAACATCCCTTCCTACACTTTCAAAGCCGGAGCCGCTTACAACCTCAGCAACAGCAGCAGCGTGTTTGTCAATACGGGTTATATATCAAAAGCGCAACGTTTCAATAATGTCATCAACAGCAATAACTTTGGCACCAATATCATCAAATTCAATGATTATGACAATGAAAGGATTATCGCCTTCGAGGTGGGGTATAGTTACAAAAGCCCCGTTTTTTCAGCCAATGTAAACACCTATTACACCATCTGGGAAAACAAACCGTTTGAATTTCCACCGGTTACGGTGATCCCTGATCAAGACGGCAATATCGATCAGGACGGTGACCGCATCTCGGTAAATATTCCAGGGGTGGATGCCTTGCATCGCGGGATTGAAATTGATTTTGCGGTAAAACCTTTCAACAAATTGACCATAGAAGGCCTGGCTTCCATCGGCGACTGGATTTGGAATTCTGGAGAAAAGGGCAGCGTACCCATCACTGATTGGTACAGTTACGAATATGATTTTGATGCAAAAGGTGTACATGTTGGGGATGCAGCGCAGCTACAATTTGGCGGGCTGGTGCGGTATGAACCGATGAAAAACTGGTACGTCACGTTGAAAGGAACACACTTTGCGAAAAATTATGCCCACTTCAATCCGGAGGACTTGAATGGTGCAAATGCCCGCCGGGAATCCTGGAAAATGCCTGACTATTCCGAATTTTCCTTTCATACGGGTTACAATTTTAAAATCAAAAAGATCGGGATGGCTATCCGGGCAAATATTTTAAATCTCTTTGACACTACCTTCCTGACGGACGCCCGAAACAACGATAGTTTTAATGATCCGGATTTCAGGGATTACGATGCTAAATCTGCCTCAGTCCATTATGGTCAAGGCCGACGTTGGAATATTTCTTTACAATTGAATTTTTAAAAAAAACATAAGCAATAAACAATGAATAAATCGACCCTGGCTCTTCTTTTTACAATATTGAATTTTTCAGCCCTCGTGGCCCAAATCGACATCGCCGACGCAAGGGACATGAGCGAAGGCAGCACTGTCACCGTTGAAGGTATCGTCACGAATGGTGATGAATTAGGCCCCATCCGTTATTTGCAGGATGCCACGGGAGCCATTGCAGCTTATCCGGGAACCGGCTCAGTACCCAACTTCCCGCAAAATGTTCAGCGCGGCGATCTGATTCAAGTGTCCGGTGAATTGAAATATTTTAACGGCCTGTTGGAGATCGATCCCATTACAGCCTTCTCGGTCATTTCTTCCGGCAATCCCTTGCCCGATCCTTTGGTTGTGACGCCCAATGGTATCAACGAGGAAAATGAAGCCTGGCTGGCAAAGGTCAATGGCGTTACATTTGACAACGGAGGGAGTGTTTTTTCTGTCGGAAACCATACCTTTTCCGCCGGAGGCGAAACCTCTGAAATTTATATCCGAACCAATCACCCGTTGATCGGCACAACTATTCCGCTGGCAACCGTAAATGTTACGGGAATTGTTTCGGAGTTTAACACGCTTTACCAATTGTTGCCCCGAGATGCCGACGATTTTGAAATTGCCGATAATTTTTATTTTACTTCCACGCCTGTTCAAAGTAATATTTCAAATTCCGGATTTACGATTTCATGGCAAACAAATACTACGGGTTCAACCAATGTGAGGTATGGAACTACCACTGACATGGACGAGGAGATCAACGCCGGCGGCTCGGCCACCAACCACAGCATCAATCTGACCGACCTCGATCCTGCGGAGATCTATTATGTGCAGGCTTTTTCCGATAATGGAAACACGACGATCAATTCTCCGGTAAGGGTTTACAGCACGGCTTCCAATTCATCCGGTACGGTCAGGATATATTTCAACCACGATGTCGATGGCACTTTCTCGACCGGCAGTTACCCGATCAACACTACACCGGCAGCTTTGGAGGCGGCGATCATCAACAGAATCAACAGCGCTACGACTTCTATCGACGTTTCGCTCTACAACGTCAACAGAACACCTATTATACAAGCTCTCTCCAATGCTTATAACAGCGGCGTCCAGGTGCGATACATCACCGATGATGAAACTGCAAACCTGGCTTTGCAAGACCCAACGCCACCATTTCCGGTCATAAAAGGAAATATCGATGGCCTGATGCATAACAAATTTTTTATTTTCGATGCGGACTCGGAATCCAATTCATGGGTGATCACCGGTTCCACCAACATGACCGAACAAAACCTGGCCAATGATTTCAACAACATGGTGGTTATTCAGGATCAGGCTTTAGCCAGAACTTATCGCAAAGAATTTCACGAAATGTGGGGATCAGAAGACCCTGCTCCCGGCATTTTTAACGTTAAGTTCGGTTCTGAAAAATCAGACGACACGCCCCACCTTTTTAATATCAACGGAATGATGGTCGAATCCTACTTCTCGCCATCCGACAATACCGCTATCGCCATCGGAAATGCCATTGCAACCGCAAATGATGACCTGCAATTTGCTTTGCTGACCTTTACCAACAACGAACTTGGTAACGCAGTGCTCAACGCACACAACAGCGGGGTAGGGGTGCGCGGTATTATAGACAATATCAATGACCAGGGTTCGGAATATCAATATCTGCTGGACAACGGCGTGAATGTTTCGCAGGATAATACCTCCAAACAAACCCACCACAAATATTGCATTATCGACGCAACCAATCCTGCTTCCGATCCTATCGTCATTACCGGTTCGCACAACTGGTCGGGCAGCGCGGATACCCGCAACGATGAAAATACGCTGATCTTTTACGATGCCACTATCGCCAATATCTTTTTGCAGGAATTTGAAGCGCGATGGTGTGAAGTGTTCTCCGGCGAAGATTGTACTACTTTTACAAAGGAAACCAACGGCATCAATGGTTTTGAAGCAACTATTTTTCCTAATCCCGCAGCAGCGCAAACCAGCATTCAAATGCAGATCGAAGGTCAGCGCAATGTGGTGATCAGCCTCTGGGATTTTAACGGAAGGATGTTGCAGTCTTCGGTGTTGAGGAATGTCAGCGGCGAAGTGACCGAGCCATTGTTTTTGAATGGAATGCCCTCCGGCACTTACTTTGTCACTTTCCGAATCGATGATCAGATCGCAACGCGGAAGCTGGAGGTGGTCAGATGATTTTTTGTTATTTGAAAAACATCAGTCATCGCTGATTTTTATTTGACGCCTGTCTGCCGAAGTCTTACAGGCAGGCAGAGAGACGCAGATTTTTTATGAAATTTTATGATTATTGTATTTTGTCAACTTAGTTTTTGGTAAAATAAAAAAACAGCGTTTTATCATAATATTCAGCGTCCTTCTGCGTCGAAAACGATGTGGTTATCATTTCAACTTTTCTCTCTTTGGAAATCCTTTATAAGCCTAGCGTTTAAAACCACGAGCTACTATTTCAATTATAAAACAAAGACCTTTTTAACTGCCATTGCCCTTTGTTTTTTACCCAGATCTGGAGGTGCATTTTTTCATAAAGAAATTGCTCCTGCGGTGAGTTGGTATTAGTAAAAGCCTTCCATTTCAACACTGCAAAAGCCATGTAAGCCGTAGTTGAAATTTCGATGATCTCCATGTCGATCCGGATGTTTAGTTTTCGCTGGTTTTCAATGAGTTTTGTGATCAGTTCCTGTTTGCTGCCAAACCTGGTGACGGGAGACAAACCCTCATAATCAGCGGCGTAGATCGATTTCAGGAGCTTTTCATCACTTTCATTGAGGCCTTTCACATGAAGTTCGATGCGGTTTTTCAGATCGCTTTGATCTTGCGCTGAATTTTGTAAGGAGCTGGTTGATTTGCAATTGAGCGCCAACAATGAGATGGAAAATAGGATAAGGTTGCAAAAAAGATTTTTTATAACAATCATAAAATTGGTTGTAAAAAACATATTATCGGCAAGGAGCTATCTTCTCCATTTATTTTGTCTTTCGACAATATAAACTTCACCGAGCATTTGCCAGCAGGTGATGAAAAATGCGGCGACCATCGGACCGATCACAAAACCCGAAATGCCAAACCATGCCAGCCCTCCTAAAGTTGATAACAACACCAGGTAATCGGGCATCTTGGCATCTTTTCCGACCAGCATCGGACGCAGGAAATTGTCCACAAGGCCGATGACAAAAACGCCGATGAGAATGATGATGATCCCGCGTGCGAAATCTCCCTGGAAGATCAAAATCAGCGCAACCGGCCCCCAGATCAATCCGCTGCCGACTGGAAGCAGCGAAAGGATAGTCATCACCACAGCCCAGATCACTGCACCGGGTATCCCAACGGCCCAGAAAAGAATACCGCCAAGCGCCCCCTGCACGAGCGCTACCACGAGGCTCCCTTTGACGGTGGCGCGGGCTACGCTGGCAAAACGGCGGATCAATTCCCATTCCTGTTTGTCGCCGATGGGCAATGCCCGTACTAATGCCTTCACGAGTTTTTCGCCATCTTTGAGGAAAAAAAACAAAATGTAAAGCATTACAAAAAACTGGAGCAAAAAGCCGAAGATGTTTTGGGTAAAACCGACAGCGCTGAAAGCCAGGTTTTTGCTCAGGCCAATGACCGATTCCCAGAACGTGTTTTTGGTTTTTTCCAATTCTACGCCGATGCCTTCCAGCCATTCCTCGATCAAGGGGAGGCGGTCTTGCCAGGCTTCTAGTTGGCCCTGGATATCCAGTTCGCCCGACTCGAAAGTTTTGTAAAAACTCAGAATTTCATTGACGATCATTGCACCAATGAAAAAAGCAGGAATGACGACAAGCAGCAAAATAATGAGCAGCGTGACGATTGCAGCAAGATTTTGCTTTTGCCCGAAGCGGTTTTTGAAGTTTTGATAGGTGGGGTAAAAAATAATTGCCAGCAATATCGCCCAAAAGCAAGCAAGCAGGTAGTCGCGGATCAGCCCGAAAAAAGCAACGGTGATAAACAACAGTAAAGCCAGAAAGAACAGCAGGGGGATATTCCTTTTCATATCAGCGCTGGGTAATGAAGTCAATCTTTTTTATACAAAGTCATCGTAGGTGCGGCTTTGATTACCTTTATTCTTTTGGAGCCATTTTTTGAAACTGTCGGTCAGTTGGATGTATTCTTCCGTATAGCCGCATTCCGTACAAATATAACGGTCGAGAATGGCATTTCTAAGGCTCCATTTGTTCAATGGGATCTTTGTGTGCTGGTTTACATTGGAACCAATGATCTCGATCACCGCATTGGAATTGCATTTTGGGCATAAAAAAGTGTAACGCATAGTTTTGATACGGTTTTCCTCTTTTCATAAAAATCAAACCCAAGATAGGAAAATAGGGCGGATAATTTTGCAGCGCTGGCGGGGAGTTGTTTTTTCCTGATGACTTTTCCTTGCATCCGGGTTTTGTTTGTGTGCGACTCCGCTGTGGTCAGGACTTTTTTGAAACGACCACATCGTGGTCGAAGTACGTTAGAAAACATATCCTAATATCTGACGACACCATCGGGTGTCGCACTACATCTTCTTACAGAATGTTGAGAGAGCTTGTAACGACGAACTTAATTCACCCAAAAAACTTCCCCGCAAATATTCCTTCGTTTTTTATAGCTTTGCAACCCAAAAAAAGCTATACCATGATCGTTAAGAAAAAATCCCAGCCGTTTCGTTTTAAAAAATTTTCCATTGCCCAGGATCGCTGTGCCATGAAGGTAGGCACCGATGGCGTTTTGTTGGGTGCATGGGCTGATGTCGCTAATGCAGAAAACATCCTGGATATTGGAACGGGTACCGGCATCATTGCCATTATGCTCGCACAACGCACTGAAAACGCCCGGATCGACGCCGTCGAAATTGATCCGGAAGCATGCAGCCAGGCTCAATACAACATTCAGAAATCGCCATGGCCTGACCGCCTGCGCGCGATCAACGATGCGATCCAGCTTTACGCAGAAACTTGTGACAAAAGCTATGATCTGATCGTTTCCAACCCTCCGTTCTTTTCCGGGGGTACTTTTTCAGACCTCCAAAACCGCAACCTCGTCAGGCATACGATTAAATTGCCCAATGGCGACCTGCTTTCAGCCGCCCGGAAATTGCTCACTGAAAAAGGCAAATTTTGCGTGATCCTGCCCACGCTCGAAGGATTGCGATTCCAGGAACGCGCTCAAAATTACAGGCTGTATTGCACCAAGATGACTGAGGTTTTTCCAACTGCCGAAAAGTCCGTAGAAAGAGTGTTGCTTCAATTTGAAAAACAACCGAAAGAACTCGAAAAAGATAGCCTGATCATTCAGCAGGGCGGTCGCAATCATTTTACTGAAGAGTACGCCGCGCTTACCGGAGATTTTTATTTGAAGCTATAAGAGATTGGTATATACTTGTTCACGGATAAATTTCGGATTTTATTAATCCCGAAATTTGCCGTGAACAGTTATACCGATTAAGCATAGATTATTTTCTAAATCCGAAATCTATGCGGTGTCGTGTATAATTGAAAAAAACAAAGGGTGATTTGAGTATGTCAAATCACCCTTTGTTTGTCATAAAGAATAACTCAAAAACTAACCTCGGAGAAACAGAATTAATTCCAGAAAAAAAGGGAAACAGTAATCATTACTGTTTCCCTTTTTTTCAAAGCTCAACCGATGGCTTGAGCCTGATGCTCTGCAATGATCTTTTTTGCGAGATCCAAAATTTGTGTATCCTTCAGACTTACGTAGCCACCATCGGGACCGGGCTGAATGTGTTTTCCAATTAGTTGACCGTCTTCGTATTTATTTGCCCCAAAATAATTACGTACGGTTTGTGCTTCTAAGTTTAATTCTTTGGCAATGCGTTCAACACTTCCGGTAGGCAAGCTATGCTTGATTCTGCGTAGTTCATTGAAGGTAATATTCATAAATGAAAAACTTTTATGGATTAGAAAAATAGTATGATGAGTCTGAAATATTTGGGAAATTTAAAACTTTTAAAACTTTTATCAAAGCAATTTACGGATAAAATTAATTTTAATTTGGCTGTCACAACCAACGTTTCAAATTTAATTTTTTTCTTATAAAATCTTCATGATTCTTCGTATAATTTAAATGTCATATTTTGGTTATTTTTACTACGAAAATTGCAAAACTCACCTGGTTTTTTTCATTTTCTCCTCGATCTGGTCCGATAGCCAGTCTCTGTGCATCACTTCGGAAGCCTCCGGTAATGCGGCTTTGAGGCTTTTGAGTTTTTCGGGTTCATGCTTTTCGATCTTCGCGAGTTTTTTTGTGAAGTCGATGAATCGTTGCATCTGCTTTTTGAGGTTTGGCTTGATGAGTTTGTTGCGCAACAAAAATAACCGGTTGGCTTCCAGGTAGTAAAGAAGCAGCTCGGTTTGCCCCGTTTCAAAGTAAATTTTTACCAGCAAACTTCGGTTCAGGATATTGAGCAAAACATCTTTGCTTTCCGTTTGAAAAGCCATCGTCTGCGCCTTGTCATAATCCTTCTGATAATAATGGAACAAACTGAGATTATAGGCATACATATTTTCAGCGTATTCTTCAGGAAGTTTGTTTTTGTATGTTTCGATGAAGGATTTTGTCCAATCTACTTGTCCGGTTTTTAGACCAACGTTGACGAGATTGGCGTATTTCCAGGGTGATAAAACATCGTGATCGAATAACATGTCCTTTTCAAGGAGGAGTTTATTGATTTCAAGGTATTCCGATAAATATTTGTCGTCATTGTACCGGTTGATCTGGCGTGTGCAGTAATTTAATATGCTATGATACAATTTCAATAACTCCCCATGTTCAAACAATTTTTCATGTTTGTTTATCAGTTTTTTTACACTTAAAAAAAGTTCGTAATTCTGATCTTCTTTGATCAGAGATAAAATATTCAGATAAACAGAAATTGACGGAATTGCTGCGTAACCATGTTCATTAGCCCAGTCGACGAGGTGACTCCCTAACTTTAATTCATATTTTACATTGAGAAAATTCTCCTGGTTTTGCATTTCACAGCAATAGCGCAGTTTTTCCAGTAAATAATAAATGTCCAGATCATCCGCTGCTATTTGCAATTTTTCATCATACTGTTTGTGGAAAAGGTTTGAATTTTTATATTCCAAACGGGACAATGCAAACCGGTTCGAATAATATTTCGCATCTCTTTGTGCAATTCCGGCAATTAAATTTTTGCTTTTATCCAATGCGCTTTTGTAATGTTTTTGCAATCCAAGATCATGGTAATCCTGAAGCAAATAAAATTGAGATTGGAAAGTATCGTTGCCTAATTCCTCTGCAACCAAAAATTGTTCGAGCAGATTTAAAAGGTTGTTCATTAAATAGGCCAGCGACTTTTCGTCCAGGGGTTTGCTGGTTTTTACTTTTTTCAGAACGATTTCTTTGTCCAGATTTTTATGGTCGAATGAAGGACTATATTTTTCCAGGTAGTAAAAAAACGAAATAATATCTGTATTTTTATTGTAATATGGTGAGCAGATAAAATCGTGAAAACGACCTAGTTTTCTTTTCGGAAGGCTTCTTAACAACTCGATGAGTTTACTATTTTGCATTCAGAGTTCTTTTCGTTAAAATATAAAATTACCCTCAATGAACCGATTAACTGTTTTTTTAATCGTTATTTTTTCGGGTTCGCTCCATGCACAATTCCTGATGTTTCCGGGCGATACCAACAATGACGGAATCGCCAACTACTTTGACGTCCTGCCAATCGGCCTGGCTTACAACACCGAAGGAATACCCAGAGAAATACCCACCCTCGATTGGATCCCGCAGGAATTTACCCCCTGGGGACAAAATTTGCCGTT
Organism: uncultured Saprospiraceae bacterium; assembly: GCA_964551455.1. Classification (GTDB taxonomy): domain Bacteria; phylum Bacteroidota; class Bacteroidia; order Chitinophagales; family Saprospiraceae; genus JAHDHW01. The sequence goes on along the minus strand of CAZKDA010000005.1, from coordinate 29,979 downwards.
CAGCGGGGTAGAGTTCGCCTTTATTGATTGCGACGGAAATGGCTTTATCGACTCGCTCGATGTCGATGCTATTGCCCAAAATTACGACCTTATGCAATTGCAGTCCAATCCGCCGCCCATGCCTTATCAATTGCCCGATACACTTTTTACGACCAATATTCCTGAGTTGTACGTTTCTTTCAACGTCGATACGGTTTTTGTAACCGATACTTTTTACGCGGAGATAATGCTGGTCTATTCCGGTCCCGCAATCCCGGAACCAGCTTTGGGCCTCGCTTTCGGCCTTGAATATGATCCGGAACTCGTCAAGGATTCCATGACAACGGTGGCTCCTCATCCTGAATCGGAAGATTTGATGTTCGTCACAGCCGCCAGCAATTTTATTGATTTCCAGCGGCTTCCGGCGGAAGGGCGTATCGAAATCGGCGCCGCTGGGCGCGGGCAGAATGTGATAAATGGACCCCGGATTTTGGCAACTGTCATGTTTATCACAGAGGATGTGATCATCAGAAGTATAGAAAAACCCTTTGCATTCACCTTTACGGATGTGCTGCTGATCAACAGCGAGGAACGCGTGCTGGAAATAGGAACCTTTTCAGACACTATCGTGGTGGCGGATACCTCCAGTCTTTCAACTCATACAATTAATTTGCAAGAACAGGTCACCGCTTTCCCCAATCCTGCTGAACATGCAGTGACACTTACTTCCGGTGATTTGAAGATCGCAGAAATCCAGGTTTACGACCGCCTCGGAAAAGCCCTTCGTTCCATTAAAGCTCAGGATCAAAACGAGCTTCGCATCGAACAAGGAAACCTTCCCGCAGGGATTTATTTCCTGAAAATCCAAACCGACAAAGGAGTTTTGACTAAGAAGATCAGCTTTTTTTAGGTATTCACTTCTTTTGTGGGTTTTTATTTATGAACCATCCCGCTTGTTCAGCGGGAGACACAATAGAGCACAAAAGATGGGTCGTTTTCTCATTCCCTTTTGTTCCCTTTTGTTTCTTTGTGGTTTTTATTTTTTTGAACCTGTCTGCAACAGGCAGGCCACAAAGGACACAAAAGGACACAAAAGATGGGTGGTTTTTCCACACCTTATTCCAGCAACTCATCCAGCGTTTTCTGAAACTCATCGAAAGTCACCAGGTTGTTGTGGCCGCCGTTTTCGATGGTGGTGAGGATGGATGAGTCGCCGTGAATTTCGGTGAGCCTGAGCGCATGGGAGTAAGGAATGAGTTCGTCGTTTGTGCCGTGGATAATGTGAACCGGGCAATTCACCTTATCGATCTTTTTGTCATTACGAAAATGGAATTTCAATAAACGGAAGATCGGGAAAAAGAAAAACCCGCGTTTTGCAACATCCCCGATACTCGTGTAAGGCGTTTCGAGGATCAGGAGCTTTGCATCGACTTTGGTGGCCAACTCCGTTGCGATCCCGGAGCCGAGCGAACGGCCATACAGGACAATATCAGAAGGCGCTCTGTTTTCCACAATATTTTGATAGACCATCAGGGCGTCTGCATTCAGGTTTTTTTCGCTGATCTCGCCGCTGCTTTTCCCATAGCTGCGATAATCGGGCATGACCACGTCGTAGCCTCTTTTGGTGAACTCCGAAGCTTCATAACCCCATTTGTCGAGTGCGCCGGCGTTTCCGTGAAAGTACAGAACCAGGCCTTTGGGTTGTTTGGTTTTGAAATGAAGAGCATGGATCGTCGCATCGGGGGCAGAAAAATATGATTCTTCGGCGTTTTTAAATTGTGAAAAGTGATAATTTTGGTTTAATTTCGTCGGATAGAAAATGAAATCCTTTTGCTTGAAATAAAGCAATAAGGTCAAAGCGACATAAATAGCTATTAAAGCGATTAGCACAGATGCTATCTTAATCATACATTAGTATTTGTCTTTTCTGAGAAATTCCCGTTCAAAAATCCTGTGACTTTTTATTTCGTATTGTTTCCGGTTTTAAGCTTATGCCCTTCCGGGATATAATGCATGTTTTCAAAGCAACAGCAAGATACGCTTTGCTTGTTTTATATTCGATTAATTTGTAAAATCTTAAATGGACGTTTTGAAATGAAAAACTTTTTACCCCTCTTTTTTTTCGCAGTGATCCCGTTTTTCTCTTTTGCACAAAATGCGCCTATTCCCGATGAACGATTGTACGAAGCTTATGATCGGGATTATGTGGATGGTTTGGTAAAAGACAATCCTTTTTTGATAAAACGCTGGAATTTTTACCTCGATCACGCCTACCATGTGGTTGATGAAATTGCTGAAAAAAACAACGATTATCCTGAAATTGTAGTTGCCAACCCGGATGAAATAAATATTCTTTTATTGGAAAAAGAACTACGGTTGCAACGCGATTGGGACAAACCCATGATTTACAAGATCCGGGATGCAGAGAAGTTGCTGGTCTATCACGCCGGAAAAGACTTCACCAAAGCGCTGAATGAATTCATGGCCAAAAATTGAAGGCCAGGTAGTTAAACATTGTTTTTTTGACTACTATTTTTAATGAAAATTATTATAACCTAAAACAAAACCCTCGGGCATGAGAATAAAGCTACCCCTCATCTTTGTTTTCCTCGCACTCAATATTTCCCTTATCGGCCAAAACTACCTGATGAACGGAACGCCGATCAATGATTGCAGCGGCTTCTTCCTCGACAGCGGCGGCGGAAGCAACAATTACGGACCAAATGAAAATTTTACCACCACGATCTGCTCCGACGGCTCAACCGGTACACATATCCAGTTGATTTTTTCCGGAGTCAACATCATGCCCGGCGACGAGCTGTGTTTCTTCGACGGCCCGGATGAAACTTCGCCATCGCTCATGTGCGCCAGCGATTTTCTCCCCGGTGCGCCTTTCATCGTACAAGCGACTGCCGCCAATCCTTCGGGCTGCCTTACCCTTACTTTCAACTCGAATGCTTCCGGGCAGGGTACCGGCTGGAGCGCTGATATCAATTGCATCCCTTCCTGCCAGTTGATCTTTGCAGAGCTTGTGAGCACTACGCCCGCCGTTAATCCGCCGGATACGGGGTACATTGATATTTGTCCGGGCGACCGCGTGTTTCTGACCGGCACAGGGCTATACCCGCAGGATGGCATCGTTTATAACCACTCCAATTTCACTTCGAACTTTACCTGGGATTTTGGCGACGGAACTTTTGCACTCGGCCCCAATACATCCCATGTTTATGAAGAGCCGGGTGGTTATATCATTCAACTGACCATCGAAGACCAATTTGGCTGCCGTAACACCAATTTCATCAGCCAGCGGGTCAGGGTGTCCACATATCCCGAATTTGAACTGGCAGGCGATTACCCAACAGAAATATGTGCCGGAGATACCTTGTCTCTCAATGCCTTTGTCAATTTGCACGATAGCGCTTATGTCGTTTCGGTGGTTCCGACAGAAGGTTCCTTTCAGACCTCCGGCGTTCGTTCCGATTCGCTTCCGCTACCCGATGGAACCGGAGCGACTTATTCCACGAGTATCATGTTTTCCGACTTTTCTCCGGGACAGGTTTTGTCAAATATCAATGACTTTTTAGGTATATGTGTCAATATGGAACATTCGTATATGCACGATCTCCAGATCGAACTTTCCTGCCCCAATGGTTCGGATGTTGTTTTGCAGCAACAGGTTTTTGAGGGCGAAGTATTTCTGGGTGAACCCAATGAAGCGGATGAAGGAATGAACCCGCCTTTGCAGGGAGTGGGTTATGATTATTGCTGGACACCGACAGCTACCACCGGCAATTGGACGCAATTTTGGCAAAACACCGGAGTTGGAACCATGCCGGCAGGCGATTACAACGCTTACCAAAGTCTCGATGTATTGCTGGGGTGTCCCTTGAACGGAGAATGGACGCTCACTGTGCAAGACCTTTGGGCAATCGACAACGGCTGGATATTCGAATGGAGCATTAACTTCGATCCTTCGCTTTATCCAAACGTAGAAACTTTCGAACCTCAGATCGTGGATTATACCTGGAACAACAACCCTTCGGTGATCTATTTTTCAACAGACTCGATTGAAATATCTCCTCAAAATGCCGGCAGGCCGGTTTATACCTTCCAGATAACCGATGATTTTGGTTGTGTTTATGATACTAATATTGTTATCAATGTTTTGCCACCAACGCATCCCGATTGCTATGATTGCGACATCGCCTTGCCCGAATTGCAAGACACCAGCCTTTGCAATGGCGAATCCGCAAGCTTTGACGGTACAGCGGTCGGAAGCCTCGACGATCAGGACATCACTTTTGAGGCATTTTCAGACGTAGAATTTGATAACAATACCTATCCCCCCGGAAATCCCCTGGAATCCGAGATAGATATTTCATTTATCAATCCGGGAGTCCTCACTGACGCTATGTCGCAGATCGTTTCGGTTTGTGTCAATTTGGAACATACCTATACCGACGATGTGGAGCTTCGACTTCGTGCTCCCAACGGCGATATCCTGGAATTGTCAACCGACAACGGCGGCTCCGGTGACAATTACACAAATACCTGTTTTACGCCGCAGGCAATCACTCCGATCACCGCCGGTACCGCACCCTTCACGGGAGATTTCCAACCGGAAGGCGACTGGACAACCCTCGAAGGTTCTAATATCAACGGAACCTGGACGCTCCTCGTGGCTGACGATCAAAACGGCTTCAGCGGTACTTTCCTGGATTGGTCGATCACTTTCGTGACTACAAACGATGTGGATTATACCTGGTCGCCGGGCAATGGACTTTCCTGCGATGATTGTCCCGATCCGGTAGCCTCTCCGTTGGTTTCCACCGAATACGTTTTACAAACTATGGATTTCTATGGGTGTACAGTCGCCGATACGCTCTTTGTTGAAGTGTTCGATGCCTTTGCTGCGCCGGATGTGAGTTGCGGTGACCAGGCCAATGGCGAACTCACGATCAACTGGACGGCTGTGCCCGGAGCTACTGATTATCTCATTAGCCTCGATGGCGGAATCACCTGGATACCGGCAAATGGAATTCTTTCCCATACCGTCACCGGCCTTGTCATTGATGATATCGTCGATATCCTGGTGCAGGCCGTTTCCAACAATGCTAATTGCCCCTCCGAAATTGCGGCGCTCCAATGCCAGTATGTTGGCTGTGCGCTTAGCATCGATGCGGTTGCTACCGATCCTTCCTGCTGGAATACAGCCGACGGAATGATAAACTTTACAGCCATCAATGCCCAGGAACCAGTTGCGTATTCTTTGAATAACGGGCCTCTGCAAGGACCTGATTTTACAGGGCTTGCAGCAGGAAGTTACACGGTGGAAGCCATTGATAATTCGGGTTGTGCAGTTATTTACAGTTTTGAACTGGATGCGCCGGAGGCGATCCTCCTGGCAGTACAATCTGATGAGGTTTCCTGCAACGCTTCCTGCGACGGACAAGCGCTTGCCATGGCATCGGGAGGCACGGGGAGTTTGGATTTTCTTTGGAACACCAGTCCTCCGACAACAACTGCATCGGCTGAAAACCTTTGTGCAGGAAATTATGAGGTGACGGTAACCGATCAGAACGGTTGCCAGGTAATAGAAAATACAGTGATTACCGAACCTCCGGCTATTGTTTTGCAAACGAGCAGCACCCTTACGTCTTGTGTCAATACTGCCGATGGCTCCGCAACAGTGGTCGCGAGCGGTGGAGCAGGTGGTTTCAGCTATTTGTGGAATGATGGAAATGCCCAGACCACCGCCACCGCCGACAATTTGACAACAGGAAATTACTGCGTAACAGTCACTGACCTCAATGGCTGTGCGGAGGTGAGTTGTGTAGATGTGTCAACGCCCAATCCAATGGTGATAAATTCCATTATCGAAACGCCGGCAGGCTGTTCAGGTCAGCAGATCGGTGAAGCGCTGGTGGATGTAAGCGGTGGAACCGGCCCGGGAACCTATACTTTCCAATGGGATGATCCACTCGCACAAACCGGAAATCCCGCAATTTTGCTGGAGGCAGGCATTTACAACGTCATCATCACCGATGCAAACGGTTGCACGATCGAAGGATCGGTGGAGGTGACACAGCCTGATGTTTTGATGGTTTCTGTAAATACCAGCGATGTGACTTGCTATGGTGAAAACGATGGCGTGGCGACAGTTGTGGTTCAAGGTGGTACGCAGCCTTACGGTTTTCAGTGGAGCGACGGCCAGGCAGGGAGCAGCGCCATTAATCTGGATGCCGGAACATATCTCGTCACCATCACCGATGCGAATGGTTGCCAGCAAATTGCAAGCAGCGAGGTGACAGGCCCGCCGCAGATCACTGCTGAAGTATTTGTGGAAGATGTGCGTTGTTTCGGGTATCGGGATGGTTCGATACTTATTGATCTTCAGGGAGGAACGCCGCCTTACCAGTTGAGTCTGGATCAGCAAAATTACACGGGGTCGAATATTTTTAACGGACTGACCGCCGGCGAATACGATGTATTTGTAATGGACAGCAACGGCTGCGAGTGGCAAACCTTTGTTGAAATAACCAGCCCTCTTGAATTTTTTGTGGATGCAGGCCCCGATATTGTGGAGATCGAATTGGGTGACAGCATCCAACTTATTCCTTATCAGTACAATGGCGCGGGCTTCGTGAGTTATACCTGGAACGCACAGTTCCCAGGCACTTTGTCGTGTCCGTCAGGAGGTACAGATTGTTTTACGCCCTGGTCGATCACACAGGACATGATCACTTACGAGTTGATCGGAATCGATGAAAACGGTTGCGAAGCTACCGACCGGATCACGGTGCGGGTGATCAAAGACCGGCAAGTGCATGTGCCTACGGGCTTTTCACCCAACAACGACAAGATCAACGATGTGTTGGTGGTACACGGAAAAGAAGGAACGATCATCCGGGTTTTCAGGATTTACGACCGCTGGGGCAGCCTGGTTTTTGAATCTAAAAATTTTAAGATCAATGATCCTTTGTTCGGATGGGACGGTACTTTCCAGGGGCAGCCGATGAATCCCGGTGTGTTTGTCTGGTACCTCGAAGCAGAGTACATTGATGGTCTGACGGATATTTACAAAGGAAATACAACGCTGCTCAAATGATATTTTGGTAAAGCGGCTAACAAAGATTTTTTCTCCAAAAATCATTAAAATGCGGATTAACCCTTATTATTGATATGATTTTTCTTAAAATGTTGAATATGAAATTAAATTTTACTCTTCTTATCGGCTTGGTGATCCTGATGCAATTTATGTTTACGGCGGAATCAGAAGCTCAGGATCCGCGTTTTTCGCAGTTTTATGCTGCGCCGCTTCACCTCAATCCGGCCATGACCGGCGTTTTTGAAGGTCGCTGGCGCGTGAACATCAACTACCGCGATCAGTGGTCGAGCATCTTGGCAGACAGGCCGTTCCGCACTATAGCAGGTGCGTTCGATATGCGCTATCATGTTGCCGGCGGTGATTATTTCGGGGTAGGGTTGAATGTTCTCAGAGATCAGGCGGGCGATGCCAATTTTACAATAAACAAAGGCGCTTTGAGCTTTGCTTTCCTCAAGCAGGTGGCTGGCGGAAAATACCGCACGGATGCGCAATACCTGATCGCCGGTGCTCAACTCGGTGCAGGGCAGCACAGTTTCGATTGGAGCAAATTGTGGTTCTCCTCTCAATATGATCCTGGCAGCGGCGCTCCGAATACCGGCGCTCCCAATCTCGAACCCGGCTACGCGGGTGATGTTCAGCAAAATGAAATTTATATGGATTTCAACGCCGGACTGATGTATTACGCGCTTTTCGGCGATAACACCAGTATTTATGCCGGCGGTTCGTTGTTTCATCTCAACGCTCCCAAAGTAGGTTTTTTCTCACCGAACGATGAGGAGATGAACCTGCGCTGGCTCGGTCATGCCGGCGGTGAGATACCATTGACTGACGAACTGAGCGTTCTCCCTGCGGTGATGGCGATGGGGCAGGGGCCATCGTTTGAAACTACCTTTGGCGGCAACTTCCGTTATTCTAATAACGATTGGAACGAATTGGCGCTACGGGCAGGATTGTGGGTGAGAAATACGAGAACCTTTTCGGGCTCGCACTTCGAGTCTTTCATCGTCACGGCTATCCTCGAAATGGAAAGATGGAACCTGGGCATCAGCTACGACATTACTTCGTCTTCGCTGAAAACGGCTAATAACTCAAGAGGCGCATTCGAGCTATCGCTCATTTACACGCATCCTGCGCAAACCCGTTACAAAACGAAGTGCCCGAATTTTTGAGGAAGTTTCAATTTACTTCGGTGCCTGGTACTTCCATGATTTATATGAAAAAAGCAAAGGGTTTTGGCTGGAGGGATTGGTAGAGTAGGCCATTCAAAAAATATAAACCGCGAGGGGTCAAGACATCAAAAAAACTTTTGTTTTCTTTGTTCCCTTTTGTGGTTTTTATTATTTTTTGAACCTGTCTGCAACAGGCAGGCCACAAAAGAAACAAAGAGAACAAAAGAAGGATGAAAATACTTTTCCAGGCTTCATCAAAGAAAACTACCTTCTATCACTTCGCCCTGCTGCTGATCTGGTGAAACACGTCGTAGATATGCGCATTGAGGATAGTTTTGCTATCGCGTTTGTCGAAATAGTCCATTTTAATGATGCTTCTGCGACCTGTTTTCACATCATATAAAATCGCGTAATAGAGCATGTCGTATTTGGGCGTGACGGCATTAGCGATCGTGAAGGGGAGCAAATAAGGCATAATCACGGATACTCCGACCATTGCCCATGCGCCACCGTTTTTTTCCTTTAAGGAAATAACTCCCGTCCATAAAAAGTATTCCGTACCGTATTTTTCTGCAATGGCGTTTATCTTGTTTTGATTGTAGCCTGGAGTCAATGACAGGTCATAGTGATCCATTTGCTGACTGAGGTACTGATTCACTTCGGCGATATCGTTGAATTTATCAGTATCACCAGTTGACAGGTCAGACACGTCGAGCACGGTAGCGTCAAGTTTTGATTTTTTTGCCAGGTCATCAATAGCATTTCGGAATTCCTCTTGTTTTTCTTCCGAGCGAATGTATTGGATGGATCCGTCTTTGCGCTCATCCAGCGACAAATAAAAAGGGTTGACGACAACCACTTTTCTGATCCCAAGTTTTTTCCCTTTTTTCTCTTCTTTTTTTCTTTGTTTGGCATATTCCTTCCATCCCTGGTTTTCATAATATTCATTTCTCTCTTTTATTTTTTTCAGATCAGCCATGCCGGTTTCAAAATGCGTTTTAAAGTCTTCGCTTTTCAATTCGTCGATGTAAGCATATTTCCAATATTCAGCTTCCACCGCAGTGTTTTTTATTTTTTCATATTTGGAAAGGCTTTCTTCCTGTTTTTCTTCCTGCTCACTTTCAACGGCCAGGCTGTCAACGGTGGCGGGCTTGGGGTCGGATGAAAAATCATGCAGTCCGTCAAAATTACCGGCAAATTCGATGAACATGTCTTTCATCATCAGGCTAAGCTCTTCATCTTCCTTGTTTTTTTTGTAAAGGTCCCAGTTGTATTTCGTAGCTAACACGGTGAGTTCCGCATGGTCCATTACACTCAATAAATTATACAACTGTTGTACTTCGCCTTCCGTTTTTTCAGCTATTTTAACCAATTGCTTGTTACGATTGCGGCCTTCTTTTTTTGCGTAGTTTTTATATTTTGCTTCCATGTAAAGCGACTTTCCGATGACTTTTTTAAGCTCGGTATCATTGGGATATTCCTTCAACATCAGATAACTGGTATAAATGGCCTCCGGAAAATTTTCGGCATAAAGATTTAAAAAGGGGATTTGATACCTCGCTCTGGACTGGATGCTGCGAAATTCATCTTCTGGCAGGATGAAAACCTTTTTATCCGCTTTTTCAACCGTTGTAATTTTGCTTTCCAAATTTTTCATGCGTTTGGCGCTATTGGGGTGCGACGATCTTTCCTCAACCGTTTTGTCATCCTCCATGGGTGAAATTCCATTGAGTTTTTCCAGCCACAGATTTACCGGGAAAACGTAGTGGTCGTCTTCAAAAAACGTTTTTTCAAAGGGAAAATCTTCAAAAGGCAAATACGAGTAATGTAACACAGTGAAGGTATGGATGATCGCCTTCGGGTCGTAGTTGCTTTTCAGGAATATTTCCAGTCCTTTTTCATCGGCTTCTTCCTCCAGTTGCCTGGAATACATACTGTGTTTAAAAAGGCTGCGGTCGAAGCCGATTTTGTCCACATTACTTGCCCTACGGTTTTTGTTTCTGTCGATGTCCTTTGAATGGAGGAATTTATTCAGGGAATGCTGATGTTTGACGTGTACCAGCTCATGCGACAGAATGAACGCCAGTTGTGCTTCATTTTCCAGGTTGGCGAGCAGGCCCAGCGTGACGAAAATAATCCCTTGGTGCGTGGCAAAAGCATTAACGGCGCTGCTGTTGAGCACATAAGCCCGTGGGTTTTTCTTCTTCAGCCCGGAGTCCTCGATAGGAAGGTTATTCAATACTTTATTGACGTAAACAGTGGCCGGATCGTTGAACAGAACAATGCCGCTTTGCAGGATATTATCAATAACGAAGCTGCTTTCCAGCAAAAACTGGCTCTGGTCTTTTTTCTCTTTCTTTTTTATTTTTTTACCTTTCAAAGTTTCCACCTCTTTTTGGTATTTGGTGGTACTCGATGAGATAAATTCCTTTGGTATTTCACCTTCAGCCCTTAGCAATTCAGGGGCTTGAGCAGACGACGAAATGCATGCAAAAAGAAAAATGGCAGCGATTATATGTTTTGAAATTTTCATAATTGTGTTGATTGGTTGATGTGCTAATGTGCTAATGTGCTAATATGGTATTGTGGTAATGTGTTGATGTGGTGTTGTGGTGTTCGGTATTCTCGACAAAGTCGGTATTTCTGATGTCTATAGCCTGAAATCTGGAAACTAGCATCTGAAGTATTTAAAACAAAAGGTAGCCAATGCCGAAGTCAATTCTGAACAGTTCGTGCCGAACCAGGCGGTTGAATACCGCAGCTTCGTACTTGTACTGGTTTTCATCAGGATTATCGCCGAAATATGACAGGCTGTCTTCCTCAGTCAGGCTATCGTAGAATTTCAAATTTAAAGGAGCGCCCAGTTTAAATCCGGCGCTAAAGATCACTTTGTCCCACAAAACCATATCGTTGCTCCAGCCAATATGAAAAAAAGTGAGATTTAAGGATTCATCGATTCCCAGGTCGCCGTGCCCTAAAGCGGCGGCAGATGAATTTGCATAATAGGTATCCTGGTAAATGATCTCTGAATTGATGAAATATCTTTTCACGCTCATGAAAAACCGGTTGCCGATCGGGGCCAGACCGCCTTTGCCTTTGTTGAAAGTACTGTACATCAGCCCTAAGGAACGTACATTCAGCCGGTGGAACATTTCGTGATGATCCAAATAATAATTCTGAGGATTTGAAATTTCGGAAAAGGTATCTGCATTTGAAGTGGTGCCGGTTGCATATTGTCCACCGACGATCCCAAGGCTAAAATAGCGGCCTAAAGCATAAGAGAACTGGCCTTCGAATTCACAATTGAAACCAAACCGGCCTTCTCCTTCTCCGAATACTCTGCCGGAGCTGCCGCGGTTATTTTTCGTCGGACCGGCTATTGCCGGAAAGCTGGAGAAATTCAGCATGAGACTGGCTCGTTTTCCAATATAGCCTGGCGCCTGGGCATGTAAGCCAAGCGGGAGGATCAATAGCAAAATTAAAAGGGTAGTAAATAGATTTTTCATGCAAAATATGTTTTAGAAAGTTGGTTTTGAGCCATGGTTGGCGTATCTGTCAAGCCGGATATTCCAAGAAATTTTCCAGCAACCGGCCGGTGTTCCTCATCTGCGATCCTTTGATGAAATTTATTATTGCAAGATGTTTTCACAACACTTTATTTAAAACAAAATAACCTTGTTATTTTTTCAAGGGCTTTGAGTAATTTCTTTGTTTGTGAAGGTTTTACAATATTGAAGGTATATTTTTTTCTTTTTATGGCATAATATGTTTGCCCAAAAGTAATCGAGGTGAAGATTTATGCGCCCCGCTAAAGTCGTACGAAAGCTAGCAACCACCCCTGATCCTCATTATATCGAATACGCCCGACCTCAATCAGGCACATAGACCTTGTAAGTGTATGTGATGATAAGCTCCTCACCGGAACCAATGGAGGTTTCCCAGCAGACATCAGTGGTGCCATTCTGGCTGCCGGTTCGGTTGACACGCTCAGATTTGAGCCATTCCGCGCTGGATTCCAAAAGTTGACCGATGATCGTCCGGCGGACGTTCAGGTCGATCTTTTTGGCTTTGTAATTTTTGATCTTCACCTGGCCCTCGACGGTGAGCAGATCGAGGTAATAGCGATTATCTGCTGGATTTTTCATGGCCTTGTCCTGCCGGTTGATCTCCTTTTCGGCGTGTTTGATCTTCACATCGGGAGCCAGCGTCAGCTTCACAAAAGAGTTGCCATTTACGGGTGTGTAGTTGAGTTGATCCTGGCTGATGGGTTTTGATGCTTCCGAACCTTTTACCACGAGGGCTGCTCCGGTAGTCCAGGGATAAGTTGTCTTGTTGTTGAGCTTTATGGAATGGAATACCTGGTTGACGTCGTCGGGTTGAAAAAAGAAGTCTTTTTGATAATAGTTTTGGGAAGTGCTGTTGGTTTCCAGGTTGCATTCGTAAATATGGGCAATGTCGATCTTGGTTTTAAAAATCCTGAAATGGCCGCGACCTCCTTTTTTTAAGCTGATATTTTTCAAGGTGTAAAAATAAAGGTCTTCTTCGGCGCTTCCGATCTCGCCGGAAGCCGGGTCGAAACCGGGTTGAAAATCGAAATCCTGTTCGATCCCATAATTGAGCGTTTGCGCAGGAGCGACATTTGAAAATCGGCTGGCATCCAGCGAAGGCGTAAAAGTATTGATAAAATCAACCAGCGCAGAAAGTTTGTTGGCAAATCTGAAATTCGGAACACCTACCACAAAATTGATCTCCGCATCGTTGATGTTTTCGGCCTGGTTGACCACTTCTGCGAGCAGCGTCAGGCTGGCGGATTTGTCGTCGATCAGTTCGATGAGATAATTCGGCGTCCAGCTCAGACCATTTTCGAGATACATCATATCCAGCGGCTGTTCGGTCTTTGACGAGTTGAACCGGATGCTGATCACGGGTTTTTCTTTTTTGGTTTCAAAACTGGAAAACAGTTCCGGTTTTTCCACAAACTCTATCCTGCTGATCTCCGAAGCTTTGAAAGTCAGCCACTTGTCATTTGATCGCAAGGTTACAATTTCATCGAATAAAATATGCCTGGAGCTTTCAGCGCTGTCTTTTTCTTCTTCGAATTTTTCCACCACGCCTTCCACCATTTCATCCTCTCCGATGTGTAGTTTTATCCTTTTACCTTGATTCATCCGGAGTATCTGTCCGAATGTTTTTGCCTGATAAACCTTCTGGCTTTTCAACTCGTCCGTATAGCCACTGATATGTTTCAAGCCCCCGGTTGGCGAATTGATCCAGAGCGTTCCGAAGAGCGCCGAAGGGATATTTTCGGTCATCCGGTAAATTCCGTCGGTGGTATTCACCTTTCCGGTTTTCAGAAAAAAAGCGCTGCCGTTTTTAAAAATCGAAACGGTTTTGGTTTGAAAATCCTTATCGGCATCCTGAGCAGGGGTGCAAAGCGCCATGAGCATGAATGTAGCAAGCGGGAGGTAATGTTTGGCTATCATATTTTTATGGTTTGCGGGTTTTGGCGGAGGTTGTTGGAATTGAAAAAGCAGAAGCACTATCACCCTCCTTACCTTTCCAATTTTTTAGGCGCTTAAAAATACAGGATTAATTTTCAAAAAGAAAAGATTTTTGCAAACGCTGATGGATTAAGTGTTTCGCTTGGGTGGATATACTTTCTTTAGATTGGAGCGAATTGGATTTAAGCTGTAAAGTTAAATCAGCTGGTTAATTCTTTTGCAATCATCTCTGCCTGTTTCAATACAGTTTCAGTCGCCAGCTTTTGCATGTCTGGTGGATAGCCGTATTGTCTCAACGTCCGTTTGATGATTACTTTCAGTTTCGCTCGGGCACTTTCCTTTATTGTCCAGTCGATGGATGTGTTTTGCTTTACTCGTTCTGTCAAAATTACGGCAAGCTCTCTCAATTTGTCTTGCTGCATCAGTTGTTTTGCACTGTCATTGTTTGCTACCGCTGTATAGAAGGCGTACTCAAAGTCAGAAAGCCCAAGTTTCTTGGCTTCATTGTCCATGTTTACAATTTCCTTGCTCAGCTTGATAAGTTCGTCCATCACTTCAGCAGCAGTTAAAATCTTGTTGTGGTATTTCTTGATGGAATTTTCTAACATTTCTTTGAGCGACTTACTTTTAACCAGATTCTTTTTGGAGCGGGCTTTTATTTCATCATTGAGTAACTTCTTCAAAACCTCAAGGGCTACATTCTTGTGATCCATGCCTTTCAATTCCAACAAAAATTCTTCTGAAAGAATGGAAATGTCGGGTTTCTTTATTCCAGCAGCGTCAAAGACATCAATCACTTGTTCTGAAACCAAAGCCTGGTCAATGACCTGACGAATGGTAGTTTCAATTTCTTCATCTGTTCTTCCCGAACCTGTACTATCGAACTTGGCAAGGCGAGCTTTAACGGCTTGGAAGAATGAAATTTCATCCTTCACGTCCATTGCTTGTTCGTGTGGAACAGCGATCGCAAAGGCCTTCGATAAAGCGGTTACTTCATTGATATAGCGTTTCCTGCCATCTTCCAAACCGAGAATGTGTTCTTCGGCTGCCAAAATCAAGGAAAGCTTCTGACCCGTTTCTGCCTGGAAATAATCTTCGTAAGGAAAGCTGTTAAACATTTGCGACACGACTTCCAGTTTCTCCAGCATCAATTCAACCGCCTGTGCTTGCGCAATGGTTGGATCGCCTTTTCCGCCGGCATCTGAGTAGAAGGATAGTGCCTTTTTCAAGTCGGAAGCAATTCCCAAATAATCCACAACCAAACCACCGGGCTTGTCTTTGTACACCCGGTTTACTCTCGCAATAGCTTGCATCAGGTTGTGGCCTTTCATCGGTTTGTCTATATACAGCGTGTGCATACTTGGTGCATCGAAACCTGTGAGCCACATATCCCGGACAATCACCAGTTTCAATTCGTCATCCGGGTCTTTCATTCGGTCGGCAAGGGTTCTTCTTTGTTGTTTAGTGGTATGATGCTTGGCGATTTTTGGGCCATCGGAAGATGATGAAGTCATCACTACTTTAATCACTCCTTTGTCTAAATCGTCTGAATGCCATTCAGGTTTGAGCTTGATGATTTCATCATACAAATCAGCGGCAATTCTTCTGGACATAGCCACAATCATTCCTTTGCCTTCGAATACTTCCTGACGCTGAACAAAGTGTTGAATGATGTCGTTGGCAACATTTTTTATTCGATTTTCACTACCGATCAAGGCTTCCAACTGTGTCCATTTGGCTTTGGCTTTTTGGGTTTCGGTGAGGTCTTCTCCGTCCAATTCTTCATCCAGTTCCTCAACCAGCTTTTTGCCTTCTTCGCTCAGGTTCACTTTAGCCAATCGGCTTTCGTAGTAAATCCGCACTGTTGCTCCATCTTCGACTGCCTGGGCTATGTCGTAAACATCAATGTAATTTCCGAAAACCGCTGTTGTGTTTACGTCCGTGCTTTCAATGGGTGTCCCTGTGAAACCGATGTAAGTGGCTTTGGGCAAAGCATCACGCATGTATTTGGCAAAGCCGTACACGGTTTTCTTTCCAATGACATTGCCATGCTCGTCTTTGTCATCTACTGTTTTGGCTTTGAAACCGTATTGGGTTCTGTGGGCTTCATCGGCTATAACCACAATGTTTTCTCTCTCCGATAGTGTTTCGTACACGTTCCCTTCTTCAGGTGAAAACTTTTGAATGGTGGTAAATATCACGCCGCCGGAAGCCACTTTGAGCTGCTCTTTTAGGTCATTTCGATTTTCTATCTGCTTTGGTTCTTGCCGCAATAGCTGAGTTGATGAAGCAAAGGTGTCAAAGAGTTGGTCGTCCAAATCGTTTCGATCGGTAATGACCACCACGGTTGGATTGTCCAATGCCAAAACGATTTTACCTGTAAAGAACACCATGGAAAGGGATTTGCCACTTCCTTGGGTATGCCAGACCACACCACCTTTTCGGTCGCCTTTGGGTTGTGATTTAACACCTGCCACACCATAACTTTCAGGCGATTCCCGCACATTCCCCTCCGCTGGAGGAGTGCCCGATAGGGCGGGGTGGTCAAAAAGCATTTCCATCACAGTACTCATTCGCTGAAAAACATCTTCCACAGGAATATGAATAACTGTTAGCCCCAAAGACTCAAGATAAGCATCCCTTTCAGCATCGTATTCTACTTTATCATCATGGCTACTGCCATCTATTTCAATAACCACATTGCAGTTTGAACAATAAAAATCAACAATGTAATTGCCAATAATCTTCTGACGGTCAAAGTCGTAACCTTTGAATTGTTTCTTTTTGACTTGGTTCCAAAAAAGAACTTCTGATAAATTACCTGCTTTTCGTAGCTCTCTGGCACGTTCTTTAAGTTTGGGATTATATGGAAGGCTAAAGTAGTTTTTTGAGTTTCTTTTGATTTCTTCAATTCGTGGGTTTGGGACCACCCCGGTCTTCGACCACCCCTCCAAAGGAGGGGAATTATAACCTGTGGCTCGCAATGCTGATTCCACTGCACGATTCACAGCATAGTATTGATGATAAGCTGCTAACTTCTTTACAGTTGTAATGGTGGTAATACCCGTTTTTGCATCTTCCCTTTTCGATTTTTCAAAGACTATGAAATGGCGAACCAAATCCAGCAGAGTTTCTTTGTTTAGCATTCCGTTGATGAGCGTTTCCATTTGGCTCACCAAGTGCGATGCTTCTTCCTTGCCATCTGCCGATTTCCAGGCCATAAAACGGCTCATACCCGATGAAAGGGTTCCGGCTCTGGCTTCTAATCCGTCTGAAATAATCGTGAAGGCATTGTAAGTAAACAGACTTGGAATTACTGCTTTGTAGGTTTCTATCTGGCGGAAAGCCGATTTGATGGTGGCGTTTTCATCCGCTGCATTTTTAAGTTCGATGACCACCAAAGGAATACCGTTGACAAAGAGAATGATATCAGGGCGTTTGTTTACGCCATCTTCTACTACCGTAAACTGGTTGGCAACAATAAAGTCGTTGTTTTCAGGTGTGTTGAAGTCAATCAACCATACCAAATCACCTCTTTGTTGACCATCTTTCTGGTAGCTGACTTTAATGCCTTCGGTCAGCAGGCGATGAAAGCTTTCATTATTGGTCAATAACTCGGGCGAATGGATACGCTGAATTTCTTTGATGGCTTCTTCTTGTGCAGCAGGTGGCACGGTGGGGTTGATTCTTCGTACCGCTTCTGCCATACGATGGGTGAGAAGGATTTCTTCGTATGAACTCCGCTCTGGGTTTTCGCCATCATGGGCAATGCTTGGGGCGTAGATGTATTCATAGCCCAAATGCTCCAACAGTTTGATGGCAAAATCTTCTATGCTATGTTCGGTTATTCTTGTCATTTGTCTGAACCTTGATTCTTCTTGATTTTCATGATTGCCTGATTTTTTTGGGATTGTTGTTGTGAACCCTTTTGAACTGTAATGATTTTGCCCCGAAGTTGATGAGCAATCCAATATTAAGATTGTAAGCCTCCACATAATTCATGGCTTGTGCCAAATGCACATCTTCCAGATTTATGATGGCTTTGATTTCTACCATAATTTCATCTTCTACCAAAAAATCAACCCGTCTTGTACCTACATCATGACCTTTGTATTGCAAGGGCATTTCATGCTCTCTGCTGTAGGATAAGCCCTGCATTGTCATCTCAATAGCCAATGCTCTTTGATACACAACCTCCTGAAATCCATTACCCAAGTGCTTGTGAACTTCCATCGCTGCACCAATAATTTTATGTGTCAATTCTTTGTGTTCCATAATCATGGCAATCTTTTAATCCTTTAAAATCAAGGTTCAGACACTTACCCTAACCTCCCCACTCATCAACTTCGGCAGCAGCGTATCCCGCAGGCCGGTAAGGGTGCGGATTTGGGTTTGGTTGGATAAGACCTTCTGATGGTAAATATTTACTTGGTTGTCGAATGCTTCCAGATAAGTCTTATCCGGTATTGTTAGCTCGAGCTTTCCAATATCTGTAATAGTAATCTGAGGTTGAGCCGAACCGGAAGTAACTGAAGCAAAGTCTAGTACCTTTGAATAATAATAAAGAAACCAGGTGCTGATGGTTTCAGCATTATCAAAAACAATACACGAATTTGAAACAGTCGAAAACGGATCAAGAAGCTGGACCAGACCGCATCCATTTCCTCTACAAGTAATAGCGACTTTGGGGGTGTCATACTTATAAGTATTTAAATATCCTCTGATTCCATTTCCACCATATAAAGGGAATTTAAATTCTTCTGATTTGGCTTCTGATATTTCCTCCGCTTTGATATACTTTCCTTGCTTTAGAACTATCAGATCTTCTAACAAAACTTCCTCCCACCCCTCATCCGCTTCCTCCACACCTGCCGACCGTAGCTCTTGCGAAGGTTGGAACCACTGCCGAAACAGCGTCTCCGCCATTTGCTCCAGGGTTTGGTTTTGGCGGTGCAGCAGGTCTATTTTGTCGTCTAAGCTGGAAAGGACGGAGGCGATTACTCTTTGTTCTTCGGGTTCTGGAATAATCATAGGTATTCCTAGAATATCTCCCTTTGATATGTTGGCTTGATTAGCACTTCCTGAAGATTGATTGGCTAAGTAGTTTCGATTATCTTCATCTTTAAAGTAGTAGTAGAAAAAATCAAGGCAATTATCATCTTTAGCGACTAACTTTCCCACACGTTGATTTAGTAAACCCTTCTTAGCCAATTTGTAGCGAGAAACATCACCTACAATTTGTGTCATTGCATGTGGATGGTTTCCAGTCATTGCAATAAGAATATCTCCCTTTTCTAAGATGTATTTTTCTAGCTTTTCAGAAACTTGATGGTAAACAACACTTTCAAAGTTGACGTCACCATTCGCTACATTCTTGATTTTAATAACAGGCAAATCATCTTCATCTGGTACTTCCTTGAAGTCTTTAGACTTGAAAGCATAACCACTTATCAAGTCCAAAACTTCACCTGATATAGCTTCCTTCCACTCACTCATCATTTTCACTTTTAGGGTTATCCAATAGGTTCGGGCTATTTTGCTGCAACAAAATTTTCATTTGGCTAATGGCTATTTGGTTGAGTTTGAGCAGGCGTTCGCTTTGTGGCATGTCATCATGGATGAATACGGCATTTAGATTTTCCAGGTTAGCCAGGCAAACCAATTGGGAGACATTGGCATAGTCACGCATATTTCCTTTTTTATCGGGATTTTCGTCACGCCATTCTTTGGCCGTTTTACCAAACAGCGCCATGTTCAGCACATCGGCCTCGTGGGCATACACCTGGCTTATTTGTTGGGCGGTTAGATTTTCGGGTATCAGGTTTTCTTTAATGGCATCGGTATGGATGCGGTAGTTGATTTTTGTTAATTGACGTTTTACATCCCATTCCAAATCTTTGGCTTCAGCTTCTTTGAGTCGCTGGAATTCTTTTACGACATATAGCTCAAACTCAACGGAAATCCAGCTGGCAAACTTAAATGCGATGTCTTTGTGTGCATAGGTACCGCCATATCTGCCTGATTTCACGATAATCCCCTTGGCATTGGTAGTTTCTACCCATTTGGTAGCCGAAAGCGTAAAGGCGTTTAAGCCTGCTTGCTTTCTAAACCCCTCGAATTCGAGGGGTTTAAAATCTGGGTTGTATAGCGACTCCCAAATACCTAAAAACTCAATGGTATTTCTGTTTCTCATCCAATTTCCAATGACTGCATTGGGTTCGTCAGATTTGTGTTTCGCAATATCAGTTAAGGATATAAAGTCTTGCTCTTGTGTATAAAAGACCGTTATTTCATGTCCTTTTACCTCGATTTTTTTATTTTTCTTAGCCATCTTTCAAATCAATTTTAGCGAGGTTAGCGGCAATGCGTTCGTTGAGTTGGGCTTCTTCTTTGAGTTGGGCTTCAAACTCGGCTTTCAGGCTGGTAAAGCGTTCGGCAAAGTCAAAGTCATCTTCTTCCTCTGCCAGGCCTACATAGCGGCCAGGGGTGAGTACATAGTCGAGTTCGGCTACCCGCTCTTTGGTAGCAGAAGCACAGAAGCCTTTTACGTCTTCGTAACCACCCCGCCCTTCGGGCACCCCTCCATCGGAGGGGAATTTGTTGCGCCAGTTGTGGTAGGTGCTGGTAATCTGTTTAATATCTTCCTCAGAGAGTACCTTTGTTCTGCGATTGATCAAATGCCCTAAATTGCGGGCATCAATAAAGAGAATTTCTCCTGTTCGGTTTCTTTGACCACCCCGTCCTGCGGATACCCCTCCAGCGGAGGGGAATTTTCCGGTCTTGTCTCGGCACATAAACCAAAGCGAAGCGGGTATTTGGGTATTCAAAAACAGCTTGGCCGGCAGGTTTACAATGCAGTCGATCAAATCAGCTTCTATCAGCGCTTTTCTGATCTCGCCTTCACCGCCACTTTTGGAAGTCAATGCCCCTTTTGCTAAAACAAAACCTGCTTGTCCGGTGGGTGCCAAGTGATATAGAAAATGTTGAATCCATGCGTAGTTTGCATTTCCGGTGGGCGGTATGCCGTATTTCCAACGTCCATCGGTACGCAGCAAATCACCGCTCCAATCGCTCACGTTGAAAGGTGGGTTGGCAATGATGTAATCGGCTTTCAGGTCTTTGTGGGCATCATTCAAAAACGAACCTTCGTTGTTCCATTTCACCTGTGAGCTGTCAATACCTCTGATGGCTAAATTCATTTTGGCTAGTCGCCAGGTTGTTTGGTTGCTTTCCTGTCCGTAGATGGAAATATCGTTGATACGTCCCTGGTGGCTGGTGACAAATTCTTCCGACTGCACAAACATTCCCCCGGAACCACAGCAAGGATCAAACACTCGACCTTTGTAAGGTTCGAGCATTTCAACCAACAATTCAACAACGCTTCTGGGCGTGTAGAATTGCCCGCCCTTTTTTCCTTCTGCTAATGCAAATTCACCCAGGAAGTATTCAAATACATGCCCCAGCACATCGGCGCTTCTGGCCTTGGCATCGCCCAGGGCAATGTTTCCAATCATGTCAATGAGTTCTCCCAAACTGGTGGGGTCCAGATTTTGCCTGGCATAGACTTTTGGTAAAACACCTTTCAGCGATACGTTTTCCTTTTCAATGAAATCCATCGCCTCATCTACCGTTTTTCCAATGGTCGGTTGTTTGGCTTGTGAGAGCAAATAATTCCAACGTGCTTTCTCCGGCACGAAGAACACATTCTCGGCTTTGTACTCGTCTTTGTCTTTAGGGTCAGCTCCGGCATATTCGCCTTCTCCGGATTTCAGTTTTTCATAGAATTCCTCAAATGCATCCGAGATGTACTTCAAAAAAATAAGTCCGAGCACTACATGTTTGTATTCCGCAGCGTCAATGTTTTTTCTCAGTTTGTCAGCCGATTTCCAGAGTTGTTTTTCCAACGGTTCTTCTGTTCCGGTTTCTTTCTTTTTTGCCATTTATTTTAAGTTCTTTCTATCTGGTTCAAATTTCGTTTTTCTATTTACGCTAATCGTTAACATTAAGTTTTACATTTATAGGTACGAACCCATTATGGGTGTTTTTTCTATATACGCCAGCTAATTTAGCCATTTTTCACAAACTCCAACAACAGTATTCCCATTATTTGAAAGATCATCTAGTTCTGTTTTCCACCGGAGTCTGTTGCATAAAAAAAGCAAGGGCGCGATCACCCTTGCTTTTCCAATTTCTTCAATAGTCCTAAAAATACAGGATTAATTTTCAAAAAGAAAAGATTTTTGCACAGCCTGTTCCCGAACAGCTTCGAGCATCACATTGTCGAGGGTAAGTTTTTCGGCATTTTCTTTCTGCTGGCTGGCGACATAAGCTTTTGCTTTTTCATCGAGCTGGCGGATCTGCTCCTGGATTTCCTTGCGCTCCTGGCTTTTCTTTTCAATGTATTCCTTGCGTTCCTTTTCAGTCATGTTCTGCATTTCTTCGGGCAGGTCATCTTTGCTGATGGTTTCCAAAATTTCTACTTCTGCCTCAGCAGCATCCACGAGGTCCCATTCGGCGTTATTGTAGGATTGTTTGGCTTTAAAGGAAGCGCGGGTACGGGCATTGGCGGCGCCATAAGCTGCGGCATTTGAATCCTGTACCATCTGGCGCTCTGCTTTCATTTTGCCTTCGTTGCCGTAGCCGATGTAAGTTTTGTTGAGGCGTTTGTTGAGCTTGATAATATCGTTGTCGTAAGGAGTCGGGATATGCACCACTTTCACATCCTGGTCGATGTTCATGTATTTTCCTTTGGCGATGTCGGCGCCTTCTTTCCAAAGCTGATCGATACCTTCCTGCCAGCCGCCGCAGTGGATGGTGTTGATGATGATCCCTTTGTTCAGGGCTGCTTTGCAGGCGTTTCGAAAATCCCTGGGTCCCTGGCTGAAGGGTTCGTTTCCGGCAATAAAGATGATCTTCAGGTCATCGTTGTTGTTCGACCACTGAAGGCCGAGCGTGGCGTCTTCGATCACCCATCCGCAGTATTCACTGCCGCCGTTGGTGGTGAGTTGAAACAATTTTTCTGAAACGAGATCGAGGTCGGAAGTGAGCGGAACAACCTGCCGGATATATCCTTCATTGAGCGCGAGGTTGGAGTTTCCGTATTCATAAAGCGCGATTTCGATGTCGGGCGTTGCATTATTTTTTTTCGAAGCGGCCAGTTCGTTGACCATTTTCCAGAGTTGCGATTTCGCCTGGTCGATCAGGCCGTCCATGCTGTTGCTCGTGTCCAGCAGGAGCGACACCTGTATTTTTGGGTTTTTAGTATTAAAATCTGACCAGAAGTGCGCGTTTGCAAAATTTGAAACGGAAAGTGCGAAAAGAAAGACAAAGATATTTTTCATAATAGTTTTGAAGGATTTAGGTTAAACAATACTTCGGAAGTTTATTTTTCACGCAAAGGCGCTAAGAACGCAAAACACTGAATTAAAATACTTTGCGTCTAACGCCTGTGGCGTCACAAGTTTTGCGGCTTTGCATGATTCAATTTGTAAATCATTGATTTTTCAGTTTTTTGAGAAAAATGACTGTAAATTAAATTTTGAAAGAGAAGAACATCCATGAAGATGAAGGGAGCGGGCTTTTTGGTGTAAACCCCAATTGATTTAACTTTTCTTTAAAATCAAAAACAACTGGCTGAGAAAGGAAATTGAAATGGATTATCTTTGACCAATATGAAGACCATCAGTTATCCGCTTTTGTGTTACCGCCTGAACGATGATGCCGTATTGGGCTTGCTGGTGGGTACGGAATACCAGGTGGTGGAAAAAGATGTGGACACGCTGAAAACCGAAGTATCGAATTTTTTGCAACGAAAATATAAAAAGGCAGACTTTTTCCCATTCTCCGAAATCCCGGAGCCGCGACTGAAAATCTTAAGCGTGAAAATCCGCCCGACATATCGGGAAAAAATGGCCTCCTATCCATTGGCTGATATTATTAAAATTCCGGTTCCGGTAGTTTTTGGGGAAACCTACGAGGGGGATTACGAAGCACACCTCCCGCTTTTCAATGAAAGTTTTTACTACCATGAGTCCAGGCAACTTCGCTCGCTGGTCAATTATTTTGCAACCAACTTGTTGAACCAGTTGGACCCGCCAGCACTTTACAAGTTTATACAATACAGCCGCCCTTCACTTGAGGTGGTCTCCCTGCGGGTCAATTTCAGCAAAACATTTTCGGAAAGTAAAAAGCTATTCTCGCCAAAACTCAGCAAACTGCCCCGTTTGGCTGTGCAGTACCCTTTGCCAAAATCGCAACGCAAAAATATCAGCGCTATCCCTGATGTCGCCTGGGAACTTGATGACAAAGTCGCCGAAGTCGCCGACAAGCTCATCCACAACCGGGCAAATCTTCTGATCGTGGGCAATCATGGCGTGGGAAAAAGTACTGTGTTAATGCAGGCTATCCGGAAGATCAGCGGCCAGTCCAAAAAAATGTTGCAAAACTATTCTTTCTGGCAGATCATGCCGCAGCGGATCACTGCCAGCTCGAAATACCTCGGCGAGTGGCAGGAGGCTTGTGAAGAACTGATCGATGAGTTGCAAACGGTGAACGGCATCCTTTGGGTTGTCGATATCATCCGTTTGTTGCAGGTAGGCGGCGGCGGCCCGGAAGACAGCGTTGCTTCGTTTATGATTTCCTTTTTACAACAAGGAAAATTGCAAATCGCAGGAGAGGTGACAGAACCGGAACTTGAAAGTATGCGCCGCTTGTTGCCTGGCTTTGCAGAAAACTTTCAGATCGTGAAAATCGACGAGTTGCCGGAAAATAAAATCCAAAACATCCTGAACAAGTTTGCTGATTTTGCTGATAAAAACCTGAAAGTGAATATCCCGCCGGAATCGTTGATGACGGCCTACAGCCTGCTCCAGCGTTATTATCCCTACGAAAGTTTTCCTGGAAAAGCCATTAAATTTTTGAGCAGTTGTGTGAACGAAGCAGAACAATCAAACAGGGTAGTGGTTTCAAAAAAGAATGTCATTGACCATTTTATCAGTCAAACCGGTTTGCCGGAATTGTTTCTCCGCGACGATCTTTTGCTCAACCAAAAAGAACTCAAAACGCATTTTCTGAACCGCATCATTGGCCAGGAAGAAGCGGTGGGAAAACTGTGCGAAGTGGTCAAGATATTCAAAGCCGGACTGAACAATCCGCACAAGCCGATCGCTACGCTTATCTTCGCCGGTCCGACGGGTGTGGGCAAAACCGCCAGCGCAAAGGCATTGGCCGAATATTTTTTTGGCAAAGGGCAGAAACGTTCGCCGCTGATCCGGATCGACATGAGCGAGTTCCAGTATCCTGGACAGATCAGCCGGTTCATTGGTTCCGGACAGCATCCCGGTAAACTCATCCAGGATATTCGCGACCGCCCATTTTCGGTGTTGTTGTTGGATGAAGCTGAAAAAGCAACGCCGATGATCTTCGATGCCTTGCTGACAGTTTTGGATGAAGGCGTTTTGACAGATGCCTTCGGGCGTGTCACCAATTTCCGAAATACCATCATCATCCTGACGACCAACCTCGGCGCTTCCAACCTCGGATCCATTGGTTTTCAAAATACTTCCGAATCGCAAAATGCATGGTTGCCGGCCATCCATTCTTTTTTCCGACCTGAATTTATCAACCGGATCGATGGGGTAGTTTTGTTTAAAAGCCTCGGTCAAAAAGACATATTTTCCATCACGCTCAAAGAACTGGAAGAACTGAAATCCCGTGAAGGATTCCTGAAGCGGGGCATCGAGGTACATTTTACGGAAAATGTCGCAACCTATCTTTCACAAACTGGCTTCGATGAGCGTTACGGCGCCAGACCCCTCCAGCGCATGCTCGAACAAATCGTCGTCAATCCACTTGCTCACTGGCTCTTGCAACATCCTGATATAAAAAATCGTACAATATTTGTCGATTACGATAATGCGATAACCATAAAAGTGAAGGATTAATAACTGAAATTTTGCGGACTCTGAGGCATATACAACTCGGATTGAGCAGATACAATGGATTTTCACAGATACTACAATCAAACACCACAGTAGAAGCCAATCTGCAAGAATCCATTCAATCCGCGTTATAGCCCCGTTCATGTCTGGACCACAGATGCTGCGTTTTCATTAGGTATCGTTAGTATAAACCTCTGGTAATAAAAAAATAAAATGAACACTGGAGCGAGGGATGTTCTTATTATAAACTTTTCAAAACTACAATTATCATGATTAAGCCCAAGTCTAATCAAAGAAAACCCTTCCCGGAAACCGGTAAAGATCACACAACGCTTTTGCAGGAAATGGAATTGATGAAAAAGTATGACCTGAACTGGAAAGAAGGCAGAAACTTCAGCTATGTTTATTATGCCGGCGATGAAATATTGGATACCGTAAAAGCAGCTTATCAGCTTTTCTTTTCCGAAAATGCACTCAACCCGACCACCTTTCCAAGCCTCAAAAAAATGGAAGCCGATGTGGTGGAAATGGTAGCTGACCTCCTCAATGGCGATGACCAGGTAGCCGGAAGCATGACCAGCGGCGGCACCGAATCCATCCTGATGGCTGTAAAAACTGCAAGGGACTGGGCGCGCAAATCCGGAATTTCCAACCCTGAGATCATCGTTCCGGTTACGGCTCATCCTGCCTTCCACAAAGCCTGCCACTACTTTCGCATGAATGCCAGAGTAGTGAAAGTCGCCGTTGATTTTCGGGCTATCCCCTCTGAAATGGAACGCCACATCAATGCCAATACGGTGATGCTGGTAGCTTCTGCGCCATCATACCCGCAGGGGGTCATCGACCCCGTGGCTGCGATAGCGGCCATCGCCAGGGAGCGAAAAATACTTTGCCATGTTGATGCCTGCATTGGCGGTTTTATGCTGCCTTTTTTGAAAAAGCTGGATTACCCGGTGCCAAATTTTGATTTTTCCGTAGAAGGGGTTACTTCTATCTCGACCGACATCCACAAATACGGCTACTCGGCAAAAGGCGCTTCTATCATTTTGTATAAAAATCCGGAACTGCGCAAAAACCAGTTTTATTCTTACACGCATTGGCCCGGCGGCATCTATTGCTCACCTTCGATGACAGGCACTCGCCCCGGCGGCGCTATTGCCGCAGCATGGGCAGCGCTCAATTTTATCGGCATGAAAGGCTATTGCGAAAAAGCCAGGATATGCATGGAAACAACCCAAAAGCTGAAAAATGCCATCGCTACCATCCCCGATCTCAGGATTTTGTCAGATCCTGACATGACCATCATCTGCCTGGCTTCGGACACCGTTGATATTTATGAAGTTGCTGACGAACTCGGCATCCTGGGTTGGGTTCTCGATCGGCAACAACTGCCGCCAAGTCTGCATTTTACCATCACTCCCGCTCATGAGCACATCATCGACCATTTCATCAATGACCTCAATTTCGCTGTGCGAAATGCCAGGCGCCTTTCATTGAACAAGCTATCAAAAGCGGTTCAGGTGGGCGCTGTGAAAGGTATGAAAAAGATACTCCCCGAAAGCCTCATGGGGCGTTTCCAGTCCTTTGCTTCCCGGCACACCAACGTAGGCGGAAAACGCTCAGCCGCCATGTACGGCATGCTCGGCGAATTGCAGGATACCGGCAACCTCGATGAAATGGTGATCGACTTCCTGGACAAAATGACACGGAATTGAAGCAGATGTCAGATGCTAGATTTAAGACATCAGACGATAGACATCAGGCGATAGACATCAGACGATAGACTTTAGATGATAGATACCGGATGGAATGAAAAAGTCTAGTATCTAGTATCTAGTATCTAGTATCTAGTATCTAGTATCTAGTATCTAGTATCTAGT
>CAZKDA010000005.1:0-2303 GCA_964551455.1 uncultured Saprospiraceae bacterium | reverse complement strand
ATCTGACGTCTTACGTCTATTCCACAAAACGCAGATAGTGGATGCCCGGCCGGTATTTGCTTTTCAGCGAATCGACGACCATTTCGTAGTGTTTTGGATTGTTTTGAAAATCGACCTTTTCCATGTCGATGATGAGAATCGGAAGGGATTGTTCCGTTTTGAAATATTCGAAATAAGCGTTTTGAATATCCAGCAAATAAGCTGGCTCTATATCCAACTCGTAGCTACGGCCCCGCAACTTGATGAGGTTCATCAGATTGTCCACAGGCCGGTGCAAAAAAACCACCAGTTCGGGTTTTGGAAAGCTCGTGTTTAAAATGTAGAACAGTCGTTGGAACAATCGGTATTCTTCGCTGTTCAGGTTGTTTTTGGCAAACAGGAGGGTTTTGATAAAAAAATAATCCGTAATGATGACTTGCCGGAACAAGTCGCTCTGGGTCAGTTCCTCCTGAAGTTGTTTATGCCGCTCGGTCATAAAAAACAATTCCACAGGAAAAGCAAATCGTTCGGGATTTTCATAAAAATAAGGCAGAAAGGGATTGTCGGCGAATTGTTCCAGGATCAGCCGGCAGTTGAAATCCCTTTCGATCATCTGGCAAAGGGTGGTTTTTCCTGCACCGATATTTCCTTCGATGGCGATATGCCGGTATGGGAAAGGGGCATTCATAGCGCATGAAAAGTTTTAACCGTGAGCCTGTCCTCACAGCGTTCGTACAATTCCCTGACACTCAGCTTGAAAACGGGATGGATGAAATCTGCGGCAATTTCCATCAGGGGTACGAGCACAAAATTCCGCTCATGCATAAAAGGGTGAGGAATGGTCAGCGTTTCCGCTTTGATGATCCGGCTTCCGTAAAAGATCATATCGATGTCGATCAGCCGTGCCGTCCATTTCTCGTTTCTGATCCTGCCCATTTCTTTTTCAATTTTCAAAATGCTTTCTATCAGTTGTTGGGGCGACAAAAGAGTGATCAGTTCCAATGCCTGGTTCAGGAAATCCGGCTGGTCGGTAAGCCCCCAGGCTTCCGTTTCATAAAATGACGATTGAGCCGTAACCTCTCCTGTATTTTCGTTGAGCAGTTGTACAGCCTGCATCAATTGCTGCTCCCTGTTGCCAAGATTACTGCCGGTCAGCAGGTATATTTTCTCTAGTTTGTTCATTCCATTACAAAGGTAAAATTTGACAGAAAATAGACCGGGTTAAAAATAATTATTTTGACGCAGAAGGACAATCTGATCTTTATGAATTGTTATGATAAGATGGTTAAAACTGGACATGAAGAGAATCAATCACATGGTATCCAAGCCAAAACCTGATAGACATATAACCTTTGGTGTTTCAGGCATATAGGAGACACAAGTTGTGATGTCTTTAGTCTGATGTCTGCAATCTAGCATCTGAAATCTGCTTTCACCGGATTATCGTCACCTTCCTGGTTGCAAAACCCTCAGTGCTTTGGAGTTTTAAAAAATAAACGCCAGGAGCAAATTCTTTTGTAGGAAATTGGAACTCCTGCTGCCCGCCGGAGACTAAAGTTTCGTAAACTGTTACCCCGTTGGAATCGAGTAGCTTCAGGTTTATTGTTCCTGTTGAACAATTCAAAAATGAAATTTGCAACCACTGGTTATTCGGATTCGGAAAAACCGAAAAATCACAAGGGAAGAGTTCGCGGTTTTTCACGATAATATCTACTTCGGCCGTTGCGAGAGTGCTGTGTTGAACTTCCGCGAGTTCTGCAACAGCCGCTACGGTAGCCTTCACTACATTGCTCATGAATGTAAAATTCAGTGTTCCGATGGTATCCGCAGGAGAGTGGTAGTAAGGATTTCTGAAATTAGCTCCGTCCGTGAGCATGAGCGCGGGGATATTACTCAGCCAAAATGGGGCATGGTCACTTCTGCCGAGATCAGGAGTAAGCACTTGCCATGACGATGGAGCCGCCAGGGAAATCACGCGAAGTTCCGGGACATATTCCATCGCAGCATTTTCATAAGCTTCGATCAACTCCGGAGCGAAATGGATCCCGACATTGGTAATGAAATTTCCCCGAAAATCGTTAGCTTCGGCAGCGCTATAAGCCTCGGGAAACAAAAGATTAAATCCCGCCGGAAACATTTGTGAACCCGGAGTATTGTCATAATACCCGATCATTTCAAAATTGAAAACGCCTTCGATTGTTTCATAGTCTTGTATTCCTCCGTTTTGGACAAAATGAATGCTTCCTAAAAGCCCTTGTCCTTGTCCTTGATTTTCCTCGAGATCAAAGCCTTCGTGAGTGCGGCCATGACCACCAGCAAGAAGT
>CAZKDA010000004.1:26529-50216 GCA_964551455.1 uncultured Saprospiraceae bacterium | reverse complement strand
AGTTCAAAACCCCGATCTCTACGATCAAGATATCTGCCGATGTATTTTTGGGAACCAAAGCCATCCGGGAAGACGACCGCCTGCTGCGTTATGCCAACATCATCAGCGAACAAAACCAGCGCCTCAACAACCAGGTGGAAAAAGTGCTCCAACTGGCAAAGATCGAAAGAGACAGCTTTAAGTTGAACATTGAAAAAGTTGATCTTCATGAATTGCTATCGTCATCCCTGCAAAGCGTTGAAGTGCACCTTGGTCAGGAGGGCGGCGTTTTAAATACGAGCCTGAATGCAAAAGACCCCGTGATCAAAGCTGATAAATTGCACCTTTCCAATATCATTTACAACCTGCTCGACAATGCAAGCAAGTATTGTATCGAAAAACCGGAAATCACTGTTGCAACCAGCAATGCCGACAATAAAATTTTATTAGAAATCAGTGACAAAGGGATTGGAATTGACAAGGAGCACCAGCCCAGGGTTTTTGACAAATTCTACCGCATCCCGACTGGAAATGTCCATAATGTCAAAGGATTCGGTCTCGGCTTGTTTTATGTTAAAAAAATATGCGAAGCACACGACTGGAAAATATCCCTCGAAAGCGAACCCGGCAAAGGTACCTCGATTTCTATTTTGATAAAACGATAGAATGGGATGATAAGGGAATGGCTTCAACGGTGGGGGATGGTTGGGGATAATCACGCCGTTGGCGTGACGGAGATAATAGGGGATGTAAAGGCGGTAAACAGTAAATCCCGACACGCGTGCCACTGCCATCGGCGTGGTCGGAAAAACTAGCTAACTAGCAACTTGTAATTAGTAACTACGAATAATGAACCACAAACCAAACATCCTGTACGTAGAAGATGACGAAAGCCTGAGTTTCGTGACAAAAGACAACCTCGAATTACAAGGGTACAAGGTCACTTATTGTGAAAACGGAAACAAAGCCCTTGAAATGATCAACCGCCAAAACTTCGATCTGTTTGTGTTGGACGTGATGCTGCCCGGAGTTGACGGCTTTACTATCGCAGAAGAAATCCGCAAAAAAAATGCAGATGTTCCTATTCTTTTCCTGACGGCCAAGTCATTGAAAGAAGATAAAATACAAGGCTTGCGGCTGGGCGCCGACGATTATATCACCAAGCCGTTCAGCATCGAAGAGCTGATCCTGAAAATCGAAATTTTTTTAAAAAGGAACAAGATCACCTCCGGCAGAACTACAGAGGTCTCCGAAATGCAGATCGGTAAGTTTACCTTTGATTATAAAAACCTGGAACTCCGAAACAACGGCCAGATACGCACCCTCACGCAAAAGGAAGCTGACCTGCTCCGCTTTTTTGTCCAAAACAAAAACGAAGTGGTCAAACGCGCCCAGATACTCGAAGCGCTTTGGGGTGAAGACGATTATTTCATGGGCCGCAGCCTCGACGTGTTTATCTCCCGCCTCCGCAAATACCTCAAAGCCGACGATAACCTCAAAATCGAAAATATCCACGGTGTGGGGTTTAGGTTGAAAGAAGAATAGAACATTCCTCCTGGATCAACCTCTCTCGTCGCTGCTGTTTTTCCAAAAATAAAAATTATGATCATCCAGTGTGAATCCGGTTTTGGGATACAATTGATTTCCAATGTAATTGCTTTTTTCCGTCTCGAGGAAAATGCCGGCGGCATCAGTAGTACGGGCAAGCGCTTTGGCACTATCGATCAGTAGTTTTGAAACTCCCTGCCCGCGATATTCCGGGATGACGTACAAGTCATTGAGAAGCCAGAGGCGTTTCATCCGCGTCGATGAGAACAGTGGATAAAGCTGCGTGAACCCGACGGCCTTTCCTTCGCTATCCAAAGCCAGGAAAATTTCTGACTCTCCACGTTTAATACGTTCTAACAAAAAGGAATTTGCCGTCGTCCGGTCAGGTTCCATGCGGTACCAAACCCTGTAGGCTTCGAAGAGGGAAACGAGTTGATCGAGGTGGTCTGAAGTGGCTTTTACAATTTTCATGTTCGCTTTTCGGTGGTTTATGATTTTATAAAAAGTATGCTTTTCGCAAAAGTTCCGTTTTCGACCCACAACATATAACTTCCTGGTGGCAGGCTTGAAATGTCAACCTGTCGTTCATTCGTTTTTTCCATGAGCAAACTGCCTTGCATGTTGTAAATTTTTATGAAAAATACATCTTGCCCGATGGAAATATTTAATACTTCGCCTGCCGGGTTGGGGTAAACCTCAACCTCCGGAGCGGTTGCAATTTCCGGTTGAATGGTGGTAGATATTTCCTTCATTTCAGCTATAAAAATATCGTTACTGCCATTGGAAGTCAGCGTTTCGTTGTCGAAAAAAGCTTTTCCGGAAAAATAACCGCCGACGATGAATTTTCCATCATTGCCTGCCAGGATCTGGTTGCAAATCAATTGAGCAGAACCACCAGCAACACGCAGCCAGTTGGCTTTTCCGTCGCTGGTTTTGAAAGAAGCGGCAAAGCCATTGAATTGATCCGATTGGGCGGTCACGGTAAATTCATCGACTTTCAGCACCCCCTCAAAATATCCCGTCATGGCAACTTGCTGGTCAAGGACATCGATATCCGTCCCCAGGCTGCTGTCATTGAACTCCTGGCTGTCCAAAGCCCTTGCCCATAGGGGTTGCCCATCAGCGCCGTATTTCAACAAAAACAGGTTTACTTTGAAGCCGGGAGTGTTGATCTGAATATTTTCACCCAAAGACATTTCCCCCAAAAAGCTGCCGCTGACATAAATGTTGTTTTGCGGATCAACAGCCACGGCGCTGCAAAAATCGTCGAAAACGCCCACGGTTTCTCTGGCCCACAACACCGTTCCGTCAGCGCTGAATTTTACGACAAATAAATCGAAATCAATATTGCCACTTTGCAGCAAATAGCCTCCAAAGTCAACAACCCCCTGAAAATAACCTCCTGCGATTATATCTCCGGCATTGTCAACGGCGATGGAGCTTCCGCGAACGAGGCCAGACAATCCGAATTGAGCACTCCACGCCATGTTGCCGGCGGCATCGAATTTTATAATAAAAAAATGCTGTTCGGCAGAAGAAGCGACCAAAACGGTATCTGCGACGAAAAGGCTGTCTTCAAAATACCCGGTAAGATAAATGTTGTCATTGGCATCGGTGGCAACATCATTGACCACTTTGACGGCAGAGCCGGAAATGCTCAGCGACCACAGATATTCGCCGGAATTATCGTATTTCGCCAGGAAAATCGCCCTGGAGGCCGATTGTGCAAAAAGTGTATCCTCACCAAAAAAACCCTGAACCCAAAACTGACCAGCCCAGATGACATTGCCCGACAGATCCGCACTGATCGCCGCGGTCTGGTCGATGTTGGTGCTGCCACCGCTCACTGCCCAAAGCGGCTGCCCTGTATCGTTTAGCTTCGCGAGGAAAACATCGGTAAAGCCAATAGATTCTAGCGTGACGTCGGCGACTTCCAAATTCTGGGCGAAAATGCCGGCGATGAAATAATTTCCCGCACCATCCTTTTCAATTCCGGCGATGATCTCATTGCCTCCGTTTCCCAGTTTGGTTACCCAGTTCCAGGTTTGCGCTCCCAGGATTGGCGAAATCCAGACAAGAAGCAATAAAATAAAAGCAATGCGAATAAACCGTCCCATTCTTCGTTTTTAAAAAGTCTGTGAAAAAATCTCTAATTTTGAAACGCGAACCAAGAGCAAGTTTATACACGCTCTGATTTGCAATCAATGTAGTAAAAATCATTTGTTTGCGGGTAACGAAAGTTTACGCAATGACAAGATCGCAACTGAAAATTATGAACCTTATCCATCCTTTACGTGTATTTTACGCCTTGCTGGTCTTTTTACAACTCACCGCTTGTTTTGATAATTCTTCGAAACCAGAGGCGGAAGCGAATGTCGTAACCGGCAATGCTGAGATCGACGACATCTCCGCAAAACTTAGCGTCAACCCAAAAGATGCTTCGCTTTATGCGATGAGAGCCGAAGCTTACTATCAACAGGAAGGGTACGATGAAGCGATCGCAGACCTTGCCAGAGCCATGCAGATCGACTCTGCCAAAGCCGAATACTATCATTTGCTGGCGGATGTTTACCTCGATTATTACCAATCGCGAAGGGCCTTGAGCACAATGGAACTGGCTGCCACGAAATTCCCGGAAAGAATACCAACCTTGCTCAAGCTGGCCGAATTTCAATATATTTTAAAACAGTTTGACGAATCCCTCCTCACGGTTTCCCGCATCCTGACTTTGGAACCCAACAATGCCGAAGCTTATGTGATGATGGGTTTGAATTTCGAAGAAAAAGGCGACGAAGGCCGTGCGATCAACAGCTTTCAAACTGCTGTGGAAAAAAATCCCGACTTGGCGGATATATGGATCAAGCTCGGTCAATTATTCGCAAAAAGGGGAAATCCCGTTGCCAGCCGTTATTTCGATAATGCCATTGAAGCAGCCCCGATGGAGGTGCTCCCATTATATGCGAAAGCGCAATATCTTCATGAAAACGACGAGTTGGACGAAGCCCTGGCAGTGCTGAAAGATGTCACCCGGCTTGATCCGCGGTATGCGGAAGGTTATTTCAGGACCGGCATTATTTTCCTGGAAATGGACTCTCTGGAACAGGCTTATAACAATTTTAATATCGTGGTGAACATCGATCCGGCCTTGCCAAAAGGATATTTTTACAGAGCTTTCGCCGCCCAAAAGCAGGGAAATATTTCAGCGGCCAAGAGCGATTACCAGCATGCGCTAAACCTTGATCCCAAATTTAGCAAAGCGAAAGTGGCGCTGGATGAGCTGCAATAAAAATGATATCAAATGATAAAATTGTTATGTTTAAAATTGGCGGTTTTACTACTGCTCGGTTGCGACCTGCAACCCGGAAAGCAGGGTTCAGTTGCAAATGATTTGGAAACGCTACCCGCTGCCGTTAAAAGTGTTCTCCCGCCGAAAGATACCGTTCCGCCGGTGCGCTCTGCACGGGTTATGGATACGAGCAGGCCACAAACCGAAATCGCTCAGAACTTTCCGTATGACATTGATTTGAAAACTGCGGATGGCAAAATTGTCAACTCTAAGGATATCCTGCAACCAAATGGGAAACCGACAGTTTTGCTCTTCTGGCTCACCACATGCTTTCCCTGCAAATTGGAAATGGCTGCTATTCAAAAAGAATTTGCAACATGGGAAAAAGTGGCTGACTTTAACCTGTTTGCCATTTCAACGGATTTTGAAAAGAATTTTCCAAAGTTTGAAAAGATCGTAAATGAAAGCAATTGGCCCTGGCCGGCCTACAATGACGTGGATCGCGGATTCCGCAAAGTGCTGCCCGGCGAACTGAACGGCTTGCCGCAAACCTTCATCTTCGATCAAAACGGAAACATCGTTTACCACAAACGAAGATACGTCTCCGGCGACGAACATGCCTTGTTCGAAAAGATCAAAGAAGTCGCAGGGGTGAAATAAGCTACTGCCTGCCGGGAAAGCATTTTACATTGATCTCCGGGACATTCTTTCCTGCATCAGTTCTCCATAGGTTTTGTATGGAACATCTTTTGGCGACGAGACCATAAAAATTTTGGAGTCGGCAGTGCTTTCAATATTCAATGAAGGCAGGTCAGTTATTTTTACAAAATCATCCTGAGCCACCGGCTGACCATTCAGTGTTAATGCGCCGCTCAGGAGATACACGGAATGAATGCTATCTTCATCGAGTGGCAATTCGTAGCTGCCATTTTTAAAATAACGTTCCGTGATCTCAAGCCCATCCGTGTCCAATTGAAACGGAGAATCTTGTCCGGTGAAGACTTTCGTACGGATATTATTTTTTTCGACAATCGGGAAAACAGAAGATTTATAATCATCGTAGGAGGCAGGGATTTCGAGCGTTTTGCCAAGGTTCGGATCGAACCAGATCTGGAAGATCGCTGCATTTTTTTCTAGGTGTTCCGCGTGGCTGATCCCGTTGCCGGCGCGGATGATCTGCGCGTCTCCGGCCTCCAGTCGCCGCCATTCTCGGAGTTGTGTATCATAATGCCTGATAGCGCCTTTCAGCACAAAAGACATGATCTCGAAGCCCTGATGCGGGTGCAGACCAATAGTGCTTTCTTCAACGGCTTCGGCATAGGCCCAATAAAATAGGTTGGAGTAAGGTCTGATTTCGCCGCCATCCTGCGGAAAGCCGATCGGCTTATTTTCGATGATCTGGCCGCCGTTAAACTGGCCGGAGGCTTGTTTTGATTTGGGTATTATTTGAATTGCCATGATGATAGTTTTTCAGGTTTAAAATAGCCGGCAGGCTGTTATTTTGATAAATATTACAACTATAATTTCAGTAACACTTGTTATAAATTTTGGTTGTATGGAAATCTGTTTTCTACAATGCCGGAGAAATTAAAAAATGATACAAACTTTTTAAAAAATAGTAATTTCGCCACCGGTTTTAAACTTTTCGCTTTTTGATCGCGTAGATCAATTCAGGGACGAGTTCGATGGTTGGGTTGGAAAGTTGCTAGTTGCTGGTTTCTAGTCATAACTTAATCCCCCCATCAACTAAAATTATTTTGAACAACCCTCAAATTTTAATATTAAAACAATGATAAAAATTACCTTCCCCGACGGGAATGTCAGAGAATATAAAAAAGGAATCACTGCACTTGAAATAGCCCAATCTATCAGTGAAGGTCTTGCCAGGAACGTGCTTTCCGCGACAGTAAACGGTGAGGTATGGGATCTAACGCGACCGATCGGATCGGATGCTAATCTGAAATTGAACACCTGGGAAGATAAGGACGGGAGATTTGCGTTCTGGCATTCATCCGCGCACCTCATGGCTGAAGCCCTCGAGGCGGTTTATCCAGGCATTAAATTCGGCACAGGTCCGGCCACTGAAAATGGTTTTTATTACGACGTCGATCCGGGCGGCCACCAGATATCCTCCGATGATTTTGAAAGAATAGAGCAGAAAATGCTGGAACTGGCCAGGGAAAAAAA
Organism: uncultured Saprospiraceae bacterium; assembly: GCA_964551455.1. Classification (GTDB taxonomy): domain Bacteria; phylum Bacteroidota; class Bacteroidia; order Chitinophagales; family Saprospiraceae; genus JAHDHW01. Next base: position 43,216 of record CAZKDA010000004.1, on the reverse strand, counting down.
TCAGTATATCCGAAAACCCATTTCGCGGGAAGATGCACTCAGCTTTTTCAGTGAAAAAGGTGATGAATATAAAATTGAGCTGATCGAAAAACGCGATGCAGATGAAGCTCTCACGCTATACCAGCAGGGCAATTTCATTGACCTATGCAAAGGCCCGCACCTGCCTGATACCGGGAAGATCAAAGCCGTCAAAATGATGAATATTGCCGGAGCTTACTGGCAAGGAGATGAAAACCGCCAGCAGTTGACACGACTTTACGGCATCACTTTTCCAAAACAAAAAGACCTGACCGATTATCTCCAGATGCTCGAAGAAGCCAAAAGGCGTGACCACAGAAAAATCGGTGCCGAACTGGAACTGTTTATGTTTTCCGAACGAGTTGGCCTGGGGCTACCGATCTGGTTGCCGAAAGGCAATCTGCTTCGCGACAAGCTCATGAACTACCTGAGAACAGAACAGGAAAAGCGCGGCTATCAACTGGTGACTACTCCCCACATCGGTAAAAAAGAACTCTACGTGACTTCCGGCCATTTTGAAAAATATGCCGAAGACAGCTTCCGTCCGATCCACACGCCCCGCGAGGGTGAAGTGTTTTTGTTAAAGCCAATGAATTGCCCGCATCATTGTGAAATATACGCCAACCGGCCCCACTCCTATCGCGATCTGCCATTGCGGATTGCCGAGTTCGGAACGGTTTATCGCTATGAGCAAAGCGGGGAATTGCACGGGCTTTCGAGGGTTCGCGGATTCACGCAGGATGATGCGCATATTTATTGTACGCCTGATCAGGTGAAAGAAGAGTTTCTGAATGTATTGGATCTGACTACAACCGTTTTGGCTAAAATGGGCTTCGAAGAGTTTACCGCTCAAATCTCGCTTCGCGACCCTGCAAAACCTGAAAAATATATCGGCGCCGACGAGAATTGGGAGAAAGCGGAAGCCGCGATCATTGAAGCGACCCGGGAAGCAGGATTGCCAACCACAACGGTCATCGGCGAGGCGGCTTTCTATGGCCCGAAACTCGATTTTATGATAAAAGATGCCCTGGGGCGTTCATGGCAGTTGGGTACTATCCAGGTCGATTATAACCTCCCGGAACGATTCGGGCTGGAATACATCGGCGCCGACAACCAACCCCACCAGCCGGTGATGATCCATCGCGCCCCGTTCGGGTCACTGGAACGTTTTATCAGCATTTTGATCGAGCATACTTCGGGCAAGTTTCCGCTTTGGTTAACCCCTGAACAATTTGCCATTTTGCCCATCAGCGACCGCTTTAACGATTATGCTAAAAAAGTAGAACAGCAACTTGCCTTGCACAACATTCGCGGCATCATCGATGACCGTTCGGAAAAAATTGGAAAAAAAATACGCGACACGGAAGTCAAGAAAATACCGCTGATGCTGATCGTCGGTGAGCAGGAAGCCGAATCGGGAAAAGTGTCGGTACGCAGGCAGGGAGAAGGCGACAAAGGAACGATGGAGATCAGCGAATTCATTGAGTATTTCAATTCACTTTTGTAAACAAGCGCTAAAAAAAGTGGTGAAACCCGGTTGTTGTGTTCCGTTTTTTATGGCTTCTGTGTAAGTTGGCGAATTTGAAATATCATACTCAAATCAGAGAAGTTGGAGCAATTTTTGGTGCTGCAACTTTACTCCGGCGATACAATTATTGTTTGCCAGGTGTTAAGAAACATTTAAACATTCTGCCTGAATCTTGTATTGTTTATATTAATGGCTTAATTTGTAGCAGTTAAGAATAACGACAATCCGGAAAACATTTTGGCATGAAGAAAAATTTACTACTCATTTTATTTTCCCTGTTTTTTACCACCGCGATTTTTGCACAAAATTCGCAGACTGAGCCGCAGGAAGACCAAATCTTCGCTCAATTAAATTCAAAAAAGAACATATCGGTTTTTCCGAATCCCGCTGATGATTATATCGGATTGTCCAATTCGGATGATGTCAAGCAATTGATCGTGTTTAATGTCGTGGGGAGAAAAATGAAAAGTTTCATGGTGAGTGAAGGCGGGAAATATGAAATCTCCGAATTGCCTACCGGAATGTACCTGATCCAGATGCTGGATTTTGACAATAAAGTCATCACAACCCAGCGGTTGAATAAAAAGTAAATGAACTTCGGGAGAACAAAAAAACCCCTTCTGCATCTTGCGGAAGGGGTTTTTTGATTTATAGCTTCATCAGCTTCTCACAGACATTCAGTTCGCCCGAATCCAGCTTTAAGAAATACATGCCGCTCTGAAGGTCGTGCAGGTCTATGGCAATTTCATTGTAACCTTTTTCTGTATTTACTTTTAAAGTGCGGACAAGCCGACCGTTCAGATCAAATATTTTACAAACCATTACATCTTCATTTGCCAGGATCATAGAGACAATGAAGCGTCCATCTGTGGGATTTGGTGAGAATGTCAGGTTATTTCGGGCATCAGGTTCCGGGTAAATTCTATTGATCAGTTGACGTTCGGCAGCGGTGAGCAAGTGGTCTTCCAAAACACCGCCGTTCATGTAAATATTGAGCTTCAATGAAGGGTCGCCGCTCATATTGGAAAGCCTGGCATTTTCAGCAAAACGCAGGGTGCAGCCCGGGTTGAGTTCCATAAATATCTGAGGGTCTTGATCTGTACTGCAATTTTTCAAAACCATGTGGTTGTCGATTTCCAGCGCTCCGCCTTTTGCGATATTGATCGTGCTGCCATTGCATATTGCCAGCATGCCTTCGCCGCCGTTTCCATAATAAAAAGTTGTATTTTCCGCAACGTTCAAAGTCCCGCCATTTTTAAAGATCATGCACGAAGTAGTACCATGAAAATCAACAGTGCCTCCCTGATGCACATAATGAGTAGAGCCATTGAATGCAAAATCGATCACATCACTCATACAAATAGTACCTCCGTTGTTGATCAGGTTGAGGACGTGCCGCAAGGAGTCGCTTCCTTCCACTAATCCTGCTCTTAGTTCGGAAAATGATTGATATACCAATGTTTCATAATCGTAGATGAAAAAATTTATCGTCTCCTGTGTCGGTTTATTTTCCACAAGATGTGCCTCGACGTAAGACAAATTTTGAGGACTTGGATATGTAGTGTCGTTGTACATGATCAAACCACTTCCAGAATATATTGAAAAGTCATAAAATCCTGCATTGTAGGTGGGTCCATCGTATAAATTTTCATTAATCGGCAAATCATAAATCCTGAAATCATCGCCCCATGTATAATTTTCCATCATGTAAGTTCGTCTGAGTCTTATCCATTCTTCTTCAATATCCTGATTAGAAAGTGTTACTTTGAGGACAATTTCTTTGAGATAATTTTCTTCAAATTTTTCGGTGGCAAAACAAATACTAGCAATGCCAGAAGTTGAGAATTGCGTAGCCGTTGTCTGGTGCATTCGCAACACCTTTCCGGTATTTGTGCTATTGGGGATTTCGATGCCGAAGATCAGTCCAGTGCAAAGATCATTTTCGCAATCTTCATTTAAGTTTAACGAAACGCCTTCACTTTTTCTGAAATAGAAAAAAATATTGTACAGATTATCTGGTTCCAATAAAATTTTATTGTCGTCATCCAACAGGCATTTTACAAAAAATGACTTCGCCGGGTCAATTTGGCCGAGATCGATTTCAAGGTCGTTTCCTGCTACTTCGACGCCGATACATCGGGTGCTGTCGATCTCTCCATCCCATTTATCATCCACTGTTTGATAAATTAGCCAGTGGTCGGGGTGGTTGATCGTTTGAGTTGAATCAAAGGGACAGGGTATTGTTGAAACGTCATTAAAAAATCCATTGGGTAAATTCTGACCCCAGGAAGTCGTCAAAATACTGAAAAAAGCTGCGAGGAAGCATAAAGTTTTCATACGTCATCTGTTTTGTTTAAAAAAATAGCTTGTGGTAAAAATACCGAATTCATGCACCGTATTTTGCAAGCCATTGAACATAACCTTAAAAAACTTCCATAATTCTCAGGAAAGATATTTCCCGACGATCGGCATCCGCCGTCCCATGCCGAATGCTTTGGGAGATATGCGGAGCGTGGGAGCGGTTTGGTACCTTTTGAATTCGTTGATATTGACCAGGCGGAGGATGCGGGCTACCAGCTTTTCATCAAAACCCATTGCCACAAGCTCTTTCGGTCCCTGTCGTTTTTCGATGTATTGATACAAAACCTGGTCGAGGATTTCGTAATCCGGCAGGCTGTCACTGTCCTTCTGGTTGGGTCGCAATTCAGCGGAGGGCGGTTTGGTGATGGTATTCTGCGGAATGATTTCCCCGTCTTTATTAATAAAATTTGCCAATTCGTAGGTTTCGGTTTTATACACATCGCCAATCACGGAGAGGCCACCACACATATCGCCGTAAAGGGTTCCGTAACCAACGGCTGCTTCACTCTTGTTGGAAGTGTTCAAAACAATGTGGCCAAATTTGTTGGACATCGCCATCAGGATCATTCCGCGTATCCGCGCCTGGATGTTTTCTTCGGCAATATTGAAAGGCAGTGTTTCAAATTGCGGCGCCAGCATTTTCAGGTAAGTTTCGTAAGTTTCCTTAATCGGAATAATGTCGTAAACGATTCCGAGATTTTCGGCGAGCTTCCTGGCATCGCTTACCGAATGTTCCGACGAATACTGCGAAGGCATCAGCACAACCCGGACATTTTCCATTCCCAGCGCACGGACTGCCAGCACAGTGCTGACCGCAGAATCTATTCCGCCCGACAAACCGAGTATGGCGCTTTTAAAACCCAACTTTCCGAAATAATCCCGGATACCCAAAACGATGGCGTTGTGGATCAGCGTCATTTTGTCCTTCGGCTGCTCGTTCGATCTTTCGCCTTTCATCACTGCTTCCAGATCGTAGGTTTTGATACATTCCTCGAAGTAGGGCAACTCGTCGTGGATATTCCCGTTGGGCGACATCACCAGCGAACCGCCATCGAAGATCAGCTCCGTCTGGGCGCCGCAATGATTGACATAAAACATCGGAATGCCGTAGCGTTTTACATTTTCCCTAACCACATGGATGCGAGTCCTGGCCTGTTCGTAGCTGAAAGGCGAAGCTGACAAATTGAGGATGAGATCCGGTTTTTGCGGCATCAGTTCATCCATCGGGCAGATGGTGTAAAGCGGATTTTCATTGCCAATGTTCCAAATGTCTTCGCAAATCGTGAGGGCGATTCGTTTGCCTTTGAATTTCACCACCTTGAACTCGTCGCCAGGCTCAAAGTAGCGGTATTCATCGAAAACGTCATAAGTGGGTAGCAAAGCCTTGTGTTGCACCCGGATCACTTTGCCATCGGCGAGGAAATAAGCGGAGTTGAACAGGTCTTTGCCTTCCACGACCGGGTTTACCGTGGGGGAGCCGACTACCACGGCAATATCCCTGGCTGCTTTTGCAAGGGTATTTACCGCCTCCTCCGATCGCCTGATGAAATCATGGAATTCCAAAAAATCCCTGGAAGGATACCCGCAGGTTGACAACTCACTGAAACAAACCAGGTCAGCGCCGCTTTCTTTTGCTGTTTCGACAGCACGCAGCATTTTGGCCACATTGCCTTCAAAATTGCCGATGTGATAGTTCAGTTGTGCTATTGCAATTTTCATGATCTTGGAAAATATTTAGTGCGCAAGTTATAAATTTCAACCCGATTCCAAACCAGCAGGTTTAAATACAGTTTTGATTTGAACAATTTTAAAAATCAGGAGCAGGGATGACCTTTACCAGCGGTTAATTTTGTAACTTTGAAACTTCAAAAATGCTTACACATCGAGCAATCAGCATGAGTAATTTTGTCGTTTCCGCCCGCAAGTACCGCCCCGTCCGCTTTGATGAAGTGGTGGGTCAATCGCACGTTTCGCAAACGCTGAAAAATGCTTTGCAAAACGAACAGTTGGCTCATGCCTTTTTATTTTGCGGGCCGCGCGGAGTAGGGAAAACGACCTGTGCGCGTATCCTCGCCAAAGTACTCAATTGCCAGAATCTTACTGCCGACCACGAAGCCTGCAACGAATGTTCTTCCTGCAAGTCGTTCAACGAAAATGCTTCTTTCAATATCACCGAACTCGACGCCGCTTCCAACAACAGCGTGGACCACATCCGGGCTTTGATCGAGCAGGTTCGCTTCCAGCCCCAGCAGGGCAAATTCAAAGTGTTCATCATCGACGAGGTGCACATGTTATCCGCGCAGGCTTTCAATGCCTTTTTGAAAACCCTTGAGGAGCCGCCGCCTTACGCGATCTTTATCCTGGCGACGACGGAAAAACACAAGATCATCCCGACCATCCTTTCGCGGTGCCAGATATTTGATTTCAGAAGGATACAGGTAGCTGACATCGTAGCGCATTTGCAGCAGATTTGTGAAAAGGAAAACATCCAGGCTGATAAAGACGCTTTGCATATTATCGCACAGAAAGCCGACGGAGCGCTGCGGGATGCCCTTTCCATTTTCGACCGGATAGTCAGTTCTGTGCCTGCTGAAAAAAGCGGACGGATCATCACTTACGAACACGTGATCGAAAACCTGAATGTACTCGATTACGATTATTTTTTCAAAGTGCTTGACGCCATGCTCATCGAATCGGTTTCGGAGGTGATGCTGATCTTTGATGATATTTTAAAAAAAGGGTTTGAACCGGATATTTTTATCAACGGCTTTTCGGAACAACTTCGCGACCTGCTGGTTTGCAAAGATCCGCAAACACTCTCGTTACTGGAGGTGAGCGATACCCTGAAAAAGCGTTATTCAGAACAGGCGCAACTGACGCCCGCGTCTTTTATTCTGACTGCTTTGAATATTGCCAACGAATGCGACGTCAATTTCAAAATGGCGCGAAACAAGCGGCTCCATGTCGAAATGGCTTTGATAAAAATGACCTTTATCCATCGTGCTATCAAGCTGGCTAATCAAACCGCCGATGTTCCGGTAGCTGCAACCGCCGGGAACCCGCCCGCTCCCGCTCCTGAAAAAAAAACACCTGACACAAACGAACCTATAGTTACAAAGCAGAAAGTTGTAAAAAATGACATGCCGCAAACTGTGGTCAGGGAAGATATGCCCAAAAAAGTAGTTCAAAAGGCAGAACCCCAATCCCAGTCGGAGCAGATCACTACTGCTACCGGTTTTGATACGCCAAAACTGCTTGATCTCTCAGAACTGGAAAAAGAACTCGATGACGAAGACGTTGATACCCCGGTGACCGAAGCCGAGATTTCACCCGAACAATTCCAGGAAGCCTGGAATAAATACGCCGAACAGATCAAATCACCCTCCAGCCGAACTACGATTTCCAAAGCCGAACTGGAACTTCAGGGAAATACCGTGAAAGTGACCGTCGGCTCTGTCATGGCTAAAGAAATGGTGCAGCAGGAAGGTGACCTGATGCAGTTTTTGCGCGACCAACTGGGGCGCCCCGATCTGCTCATGGAAATATTCATCGATCCGGAAAAGTTACCGGAAGAAGCGCGGATAAAACCCAAGAAAATACTTTCCACAAAAGAAAAATACGACAAGATGCTCCAGGTCAATCCGCTCATCGATGAAATGCGTAAGCGTTTCGACCTCAAACCGGATTATGATTGACCCTTCTCTTTTTAGGCAGTGTATTGTGTATCCTTAGCCGGGTACGCATGGGAAGCCGACAAAACGCCTGCGATCATTCATCGTTTTTTGAATGCAAAAAAATACTCAGGCCAAAGCCAATACCAAAGACTGTTTTCCTGATTTTGCGTATTGGCGAATTCGGATCGGGAGTGAATAAAAATATACGCCCCTGTTGTCTATCCCAGTTGTAGGTATATTCTGCAAAAAAGTCGAGTGAAACTTTTGGGTTGAGGAAAAAGGCGCCTCCAAATTTCGCATTGATAAAAGGAGTAACAGTTGATTCATCGTCTTCGATATCGGCAGTATATAAAAATCCCTGACGCAGCTCCCCAAAGGCAGTAATTTTTTCAGCATGGTCGAAATAAAAGCGCACGGTGGGCGTAAAACTCAGGATTGTTGACCCCGTCTTTGGTAAGTTATCAATTTGTTCTGTATAGCGGAACACTCCAACGCCGAGGCCTACCATTGTAATGTTTGAAACCATAATCCCGGCATAAGGGCTGAAGTTGAAAGCTGTAACTGTCGATTTGCTCTCTGAAATATTAGAAGTGGTCATCACGATTTCCTTATCGGTAGCGTACTGGAAACCAATACCGCTACCACCTCTCAACTGTGTCAGGCTGCCAATTAAATTAGAGGAAGTACCGATTAAAAATCCTCCTTTTTTTACTTGCCCGTGGAGCTGCAAGCAAGCAATCAACAACATGAGAACGATTAAATAAGTTTTCATGAATTTGGTGTTTTAGGTTTAAAAAAAATTGTTCTATCCTTCCCCCCGATAGTTTAAGCATGTTGCTTAAACTCAATACGCTAACTGCCCCGATCCGACAGGTCGGAGCCGGAACTTGCCCGCGCCTTAATCAATAACCACCTTGTTTACGACGTATCTTTCTTTGTTTTCCACCCTCAGAAAATACATGCCTTTCTCTAAGCGCCCTACATCCACCGTGCTGATGAAGTTTGTTATTTCCTTTTCAAGCGCTTTCCTGCCCTGTATGTCGAACAGGGTGACAACCGTTCCTGCGGCGCTAAATTCCGAGCCGGTGAGATCAATGGTCAGTTCCTGAGCAGTGGGATTGGGATAAATAGCTACATTTCCAGTAAAATCTATGTTTTTCGTGCCGGAGATGGTGTCGGCTAATTTCACTACCCAATAATCCAAGCTACCGTGATTGCCCGTTACATCGCCATCGGTTGATAAGGACTCACCCGCAACAATGTACTCTCCATCGGCGGTTTGTTGTATGGAATATGCCTTGTCTAAATATGATCCTCCGAGTACTTTCTGCCATTGAATATTTCCGTTGCCGGCTAATTTCACTACCCAGAAATCTCCATCACCATGATTGCCGGATACATCGCCATCGTTTGAATAGGAATATCCTGCGACAATGTATCCTTCATCGGCGGTTTGCTGTATGGAAGTTGCCACGTCCAAATTTGATCCTCCGAGGGATTTTTGCCATTGGATATTTCCGCTGTCGTCTAATTTCATTACCCAGTAATCCCCGCCACCATGGTAGCCCGTTACATCGCCATCGTTTGAATAGGTCTCACCTACAACAATGTACCCTCCATCGGCGGTTTGCTGTATCGAAGTTGCCTTGTCATAACCTGATCCTCCGAGCGCTTTCTGCCATTGAATATTTCCGTTGCCGTCTAATTTTACTACCCAGTAATCCGAAATACCGTGATTACCGATTACATCGCCGCTGTTTGACCAGGAAAGTCCCGCGACAATGTATCCTCCATCAGCGGTTTGCTGTATGGATTGTGCCTCGTCCCCACTTGATCCTCCGAGAGCTTTCTGCCATTGAGTATTTCCGTTGCCGTCTAATTTCACTATCCAGTAATCATTTTGGCCATGGTTGCCGGTTACATCGCCATCGTTTGAATAGGAATATCCTGCGACAATGTACCCTCCATCGGCGGTTTGCTGTATAGAGGATGCAACATCCGAACTCGATCCTCCAAGGGCTTTCTGCCATTCTATGTGGGGGGCTTGGGCAAATGAAGCGCTTATTGAAAACATAACCGCAGCGCAGAGGAATGATTTTGAAAAAGGGAATGTAGCAAAAGCTGTAAAAAGTGATTTTTTCATTGTTTTTGTTTTTGTGGATTCAGGTCATACCTGCAACTTGCATCCGGGTTGTTGATTTGGATTAATATTGGGAATTGTAATTGTCAATGTTTGTTTTTGTTACTTGGCCAGTCTTTTAAGATGCTCATAATTATGAAGTAAAATTTGCAATCCTTAAATTTCAATTTCGCTAATATTGATAAATGTGTACTCGGACTATTGTACTTTTTTTTAGGTTATGAAAAATTGTTCTATCCTTCTAATGCAGGTAAAGAGGAAAAAGTAAATGGTGGTCGTGTAAAATTTTCCTTATGAGGTTGCAGATTTATAAAGCTGACAAGGATTTCCGGCAGCTGAACTGCCGCCGGAAATCATACCTGAATCGCTTTTAAAAAAAACATCAATGATTAAACAGCATTATCTTTTTTAGCATAAGCTGGTCATCTGCCCTGAGCTGAATGAAATAAACTCCCGGTTGCTGATCCGTCGTGTTCCATATCCATCTGACCTCATGCGTGGAATTCGACGACCATGAAAGTTCAGCCACCTGCTCTCCAATGAAGTTAAATACTTTGCATGAAGCGCTTTCAAAATGGGGCCCTTCAAAATGGATATTGATTTCAGTACCTGTGGTTGCAGGAGTTGGATACACCTCAAAAACCGAATGTAAAATGGCTTCCTCAGTATCGGGATCACCAGATAAGCCAAGCGCTTCATTACCACTGCATGAAAAACAGGGGCCTACGTTATCCCCGTGATTGAAATGAGCAGGCAAGGCATTTTTGTTGATACATAGCGTTTGGTTATTGGCAAAGTGGCAAATGTAAATTTTGTTGTTCCCACAGTGCCATTCCGGGCTATACTCATTATAATTCAACAATTGGCTGCAATCTGGAATATTATCTCCGTTGTGATCTATGGAATCATCTCCTCCTTCACAAATATCACAGACATCCCCCACGCCATCGCAATCTGTATCGGATTGATCCGGATTTGGAACTGTAATACAATTATCCGTCGCATCGGGGATGTCATCACCATCGCTATCTTCTCCTTCAGGAATATCACAAACATCACCGATCCCGTTATAGTCACTATCCATTTGGTCAGGATTGTAATTGAAAGGACAATTATCAAAGTTATCACATACGCCGTCATTATCTGAGTCTGGGAATTCTTCGATAACGCCATCGCAGTTGTAGTCAATACCACCGCAGACTTCTTCTGCGCCTGGGTTTATGGCGGCGTTGTTGTCGTCGCAATCACCGGCGCAGGAAGTCCAGCCGTCGTTGTCCTGGTCGAAGCCTTCATCAACAAAATTATCGCAGTTGTTGTCGATTCCATCGCAGATTTCTTCTGCACCCGAGTTTATGGCGGCGTTGTTGTCGTCGCAATCACCTGCAACGGATACATGATCCAGAGGTTGGATACTTGCATAAACGAGTGTTCCGGGATCGCCATAGCTGTCCCCGTCTTCATCCAGGTACCACGGAAAGCCGATTGTTTGTACGCCTGCATTATTGGTTTGGCCATCGGTTATGTTTGGGGCTGTTGTAAACGTAAGGGCTGCCGGATTTGACATGCCGTCGAAGTGGATGGTATTGCCATCGGTGGCAGTACTATTGAAATTCGCAGTGATAATCAGGTAATGAGTTCCAATTGCAAAGGTATAGTTTGTTGAAAACGACACTGTTTCTCCACTTCCGCCAGTGGTGCCATCTGTTGCCAATAATGTCGCCCCTGTTAAAGTAGGATTCGCATTGCGGAAAAGCCTGAATGCAGTGATATCATCGCTGTCATAAGTACCTGATGTCATCATTAACAGACTGGATAAATGAGCAGAAGTGGTGGAAGCATCTACCCTCAACGTATACCCCAAGACATTAAAAGTCCCTTGTGGAAAATTACCGGCGGCTACCGGTTCAGTTGACAAGGTTATATCCGAAGCCTGTATGGTTTGCACACCCGCTTCATTACTTTGGTTGTCGGTAACGTTGGGCGCTGTTGAAAAGGTAAGGGCTGCCGGGTTTGCCTCACCGTCCAGATGAACCGTATTTTCATCAGTGGCACTATTACTTAGGCCGATTGATATAATCAGGTAATGAGTTCCGATCGTAAAGGTATAGTTTGTGGAAAACGATACGGTTTCACCACTTCCGCCAGTGGTGCCGTCTGTTGCCAATAATGTCGCTCCGGTTAAAGTAGGATTCGTATTGCGAAAAAGCCTGAATGCATTGATGTCATCTGCGTCATAAGTGCCCGATGTCACCATCGATAGACTGGACAAATGAGCAGAAGTAGTGGAAACATCCACTCGTATGATATACGCTGCATAATTGGATGGCCCTTGAAAAATATCAGCTGGGGCTACCGGTTCAGTTGACAAGGTTATATCCGAAGCCTGTATGGTTTGCACACCCGCTTCATTACTTTGGTTGTCGGTAACGTTGGGCGCTGTTGAAAAGGTAAGGGCTGCCGGGTTTGCCTCACCGTCCAGATGAACCGTATTTTCATCAGTGGCACTATTACTTAGGCCGATTGATATAATCAGGTAATGAGTTCCGATCGTAAAGGTATAGTTTGTGGAAAACGATACGGTTTCACCACTTCCGCCAGTGGTGCCGTCTGTTGCCAATAATGTCGCTCCGGTTAAAGTTGGATTCGCATTGCGAAAAAGCCTGAATGCAGTGATGTCATCTGCGTCATAAGTGCCCGATGTCACCATAGACAGGCTGGACAAATGAGCAGAAGTAGTAGAAACATCCACTCGCATGATATACGCTACATAATTGGATGGCCCCTGGAAAATGTCACCTGCTGCCACTGCTACAGTGCTGACATCGACATCGGCTACTTGTGTGCTTGATAGATTGTGTTCAGGCTTTAAATAGCTCGTTGCCTTTTCAAAAGCAAAGATTTTGACAGAAATGGTGAGAAAGAAGAAAAAACATAAAATTGCTTTCATAATAGATTGTTTTTTTAGAGGTTAAAAAATTGTATCCCCTGGCAAATTGTGATTGCTTTTCTGCAATAATGTAGTAAAGTTTGCCAGCCTTGTATTTTTATTTCGCTAATATCAATAATCACTAAGTATGACTTGTGTACTTGAAAATGGGTTGTAGTATGATTTTTACAGCAGCCTGTATCGTACGCCAGATCAATTATCAAAATGCAGGCTTTCTTCCCGACTGATATGGACAAATTCCTTATCTAATCTCTATGTAAAAGGATATTAAAAAGGTAAATGGATCGCTTAAAAATTATTGAGAAAAGTTGTTGGTGTGATCTAATCCGCTTACAAAGTACATATCAATGGACTGGAGGTTTTTGATCTCAATTTTCCCACGGGGAATACATTCGTATTTCTGTTTGATCAATTCATAAGTTGTTTCAGAAATATTGATCTTTCCAGGTTCGCTGGCAGATTCGATCCTGGCGGTGATATTGACGGTATCTCCCCAGACATCGAAGGCGAATTTTTTGTCACCTACTACACCGGCTACCAGCGGCCCGGTATGGATGCCTATTCTACACTCAAAAAAGGACTCCCTTGATAAAATCTTTTCCGCTTTCCACGCTTCTAAAAAAGCGATGATCTCGATGGCTGCCTCAATGCAATCGACCGGATGGGTGGTATTGCTCTCCGGAACACCGCCAACACACAGGTAAGCATCGCCGATGGTTTTTATCTTTTCCAGGTTATGATTCGCTGAAATACAGTCAAATTTTTTAAAACATATATCGAGATCGGCGATAAGCTGTTCCGGAGTAAGTGATTTGCTGATTTTGCTGAATCCCACAAAATCAATCATCATTACAGTAGCGCTGCTGAAATGGCGAGGTTTGACTACTCCCCTGGTTTTCAATTCCGTAGCTATTTCTCTTGGCAAAATATTGTGCAATAATTTATCGGCCCGCTTTTTTTCCTTTTTTATTTTTTTGCCCTTTGCGTCAAGCAAATTGTCCATGAGGGTACTGTAAACATAGTCATTGAATATTTTGGTAGAAACAATAAAAGACATCAAAGTCACGCCAATGGCCTCCAAAAAATAGATAAAAAGCGATTCCAGATCCTGGTGAAAATTCAGCATAACGGCCAAAATGATGATGAAAAAACTGGCGAGGTTGAGCAAAATCCTGTCCCAGTGCACCATGATAAGCCCGAAGTTGGCGATGATAATGTAAATGAAGTACATCGACAGGGTCCCTCTGTCCATCACACTTAGTATTGCCATACTGATCTGAATGACCCCTAAAAACAGCGTCCAGGTGTAGATAAAAAATCTGCCATATTTGAATTGCCCGACAGCAAAATCTTCTTTATTTAAACGGATAGTTATAACCGGAAAGATAAAAAGGAGAAAACAAAGGTGATTGATCCACAAATAAAAATGCAGGGTTCCGGGTTGAATGCTGCCGCTGCTATAACGAATATAATCCAAGCAGAGAAAAAGGAAAAAGAAAAACAAACCGATAAGGGAAAGCGCATATATCCTCCGACTGTTTAATATCCGAAGTTGAGTCATTAGACGGTTTCGAATCTTATCCGGAACCGGAGTAAAAATGGATTTTTGAAAGGTTTCCATCGTCGCAAAAATTAAAGCTCATTGCTTCGGCAATAAAATGTACGAATCTGAAAACAGGTAAATGATTTTTCAATATATTTCACTCCACCAACACAAATCCTGCCCAGTAATAGGGTTCCGGCCGCTTCGCCTTCACCTGCTGTTGTGCTTTGTGGAAAGCGTCGGGGATAGAGATTTTCTCCGACAGCCAGAGAGTATAAAATGCCGTCATCAAATCCTGGGTCGCAAAATCAGGCACTTGCCACAGGCTCATCAGCACATAGCGCACTCCGGCGATTTTGAATGCCCGCTGGAGGCCATAGACGCCCTCGTTGCCTTTGATGTCACCCAGACCGGTCTCACAGGCGGAGAGTACTACGAGTTCCGTTTCCCGTAAGTGCATCTGGCTGACTTCGTAGGCAGTGAGGATGCCATCTGCCAGATTTTCCAGTGGCTGCCCCCCAGTCCACGCGTGGTTGGCGCCAGCGAGGATGAGGCCGGAACGGATCATGGGATGCTCCGAAATTTTGAAAACGGGTTCATTTTCAATTGTCGCGATTTCATTGCTTGACTTTTTGCCGGGGTCCGGGTAAAAATATCCGTGTGTTGCAATGTGGAGTACCTGTGGAGAAGAGTCGGTAGCGCCAATGGTGTAGAAAAGTTCCTCCGTTGCAGCATGGCCGAGTTGAAGTTTGCTAGCCAAGCCTTCGTTTTTAAAAATGGCGGCGAGTATTTTCGCTTCCACTTCTGTCCAGGGCAGGTATTTCCATGACTTTCCGCCGCGAGCGAGTGAACGGGTGCTTTCAGAAAAAACATCATCCCCAACTTTTTGCCGCACCGTCAGCAGATCATTGGAAGATGCAATTGCCGTGCTGTCCATTTCATAAACGATGCCTCCAAAGATCAGGGCGGTTTGATCGTTGCCGTTTGCCAAAGCCGGTTTAGAATTTATACGGTGATCCGGACTTTTGGTACCATAAGCTAATTGACGGGTGCTGCCCAACTGATGTAGTGCATACCGATCGCAAAGGGTTTCATTTTCACTCACCCTAATCGCAGCTAACGGGATGCGGTGCAGAATGCCTGTGGGAGAAAAATAGATGCGATCCACACCTTCGAGATGCGGTTCAAGCGATTGCCAGATCAACTTGTAGAGTGATGTTCCATGCTGATTGTCGAATAATTGAGTAACATAATCAATCCGACGGGCATGGTTAGTTTCGAGCAATGGCAACAGGGTTTTTTCTTCAAAAAGTGTAACCCAATGCGGAGTATTCCAACCCGGGCGGAGTAAGAGCGCGACATAAAAAACAGAATCGGTGTCGTAGGGATTTTTGTAGTTGAAATGGATAAATTCGATGGCAGCATCGGTGGCAGCAAGCTGAGATTGTACTTGCTGCCAGCTAACCATTTCGTTAACCGAACGGAAAGCAACGCTTTGTAACAGTTCCTTTTCAAGTAATTCCGCACGTTGTTCTAACTCTTTGGTGCCTGACCGACTGGTCAATGGCTGTGTATATTTTTCTGCAAGTCGACGTTGCAGGGCTTTCCAGTCAAGATAGATTTTACGCAAAGCATCAGGAGCTTCGATCATTGCGGTTTCCAGTTCAATGGCATTTTCCAACAACATGCCTTTGAAGATAAGCGCATCGTCGTAGGCTTCTTCTAATTGTTCAGGCAAATTTTGCCCAAACTTTATTCGGGCTGACTGGACGAAGTCCAACTCATTAAGGTGGCCTGGCATTATTAGCTGTAACTCATTGGCACTGAGATGACGGGCTGCCTGGAAAAGATGCTCTGTAAGTAATTTCCTGAATACACCGGATTCCTGGAGTAAGGGCGTTGGCTGCTCAAAATCCCAATGAATTTCAGCAAGTTGCTTGTGACTGCTAATGGTGAGTAGGTTGTGGTTGCCATAAGTATTTTTATAAATGTTCTGTGCCTGGGTAGCATTTGATATCGCCTCCTGCGAGTTACCCTGCTTTCGTTGACATTGAGCGATACCCTGGAGGCTGTTGGCGCAATCAGGATGATCGGAACCTAAATCTGTTCTTCGAAGATCAAGCACCACGTTGTGAAGGGAGTCAGCCAGGGTAATGTCGCCAATTGCCAGATATATATTGGCGAGGTTATTAAGGCTGGTCAGATTTTCGCGTAGTTTTGTCTGGTTGTTTTTTTGGTAAATGCCGATCAAGTTGAGATAAATGGAAGCAGCCTGTTCCAGTTCGCTGGTTTCCTGGAAAATTCGAGCCAGGTTTCCCCATGTGGCCAAAGTAAATCTGTGCTCTTCTCCCAAAGTTTTGCTTTTGATGTCCAGCGATTTGAGAAAACACTCACGAGCCTTATCTAATAATCCCAGCAAAAGGTAAAAAGAACCTAAATCATGAAGTATAAAAGCATAATGGGGATGCTCCATCCC
>CAZKDA010000004.1:0-26519 GCA_964551455.1 uncultured Saprospiraceae bacterium | reverse complement strand
ACACAATGCTAACGCCTGGTTGAATGTTGTCTCTGCCTTTCCATAAAACCCTAATTCTGTATAAGCTATGGCCAAGTTAGCCACCGACATAATCATTAAGTAATGATCCTTGCCTTTCGTTTTTTCCACGATGACCATTGCCTCTGTAAGCAAACCGACACTGCTTTCAACCTCTCCTATCTGAAGACTAAGACGCCCGAGATTTGCAAGACTCATAGCATAGTCGATAGTTTCGACACCAATAACTTTTTCTCTGATCTGTTTTGCTTCCAGATGCGCTTTTTTAGACAAATCAAGTTCACCTGCATTACTGTAAGTATTGCCGAGGTTGTTCAGGCTCATTGCGTATTTGGCGCTGCTTTTTCCATAATGCTTTTCGCGGATAGGCAGGCAGTCATTAAAATCGTTTATGGCTGTTTGATAATTCGACATTTCCAAATGAAGTGTTCCCCGCAGATGCAGAAAATCGCTGTAAACTGCATTATCCTTACCCCAGGCTTCGACTTGCAAAGCTATTCCTTCATCGCAGGAAGCAAGTGCAAGGGGATAGTTGCCCATACGCCAATGGCATTGAGACTCGATGCTACAAGCTTCAATATATGCCGAATGCTGTTTTCCAAAATATCCTTCGGTGCGTGATTTTGCTTCCGTAACGGTCTTGAGCGCTTCAGAAAACTGTGAGACATTCTGATAATTTCGAGCGGCTTTGAACAGGGAATCCACCTGCGAAATAACCACTGTCGAATCTACCTGCGCAGTTAAGTAAAATGAATAACAAAACAATGATAGCACCATCCATTTTCTCATGAGCTGAAATTAATTTGTTGAACAATTGAATTATTTTAATACTTCCAATGCCCCTTTTGCTTCCTTTTGATAGGGATGCTTCGGAACAGCGTTTATTGTTTTGAACATATTCACCGCTTTCTGCTTGTCATTTGTGAGCAGGTAGCATAAACCCTGCATCCACATCACTTCTGTTTCCCAGGTGTTTTTTTTGGGCAGCTTTTCAAAATACTGTAAAGCCTCCGCTCCTTCCCGGAGTTCCAATAGACAATAGCCTTTTAGGAACGCGAGCGTGTCGTTGGCTGGCACCTGCTGCTCCAGCAAATGTAGTTTAATGAAAGCATCAGTGAATTTTTTTTCTCTAAGCAAATCGGCACTGGACGAAAAACGCCCATTGTATTCACCTGGCTTCGGATCGAAACGGGTCGTCCAGATTGAAGCAACGAGTTGTTCCCAATCGTCCGCCTCGGCTGCCTCACCCCGTACATTGGGCTGGTTGGCCGGTGGCTGAGCGGATGGGTTTTCAGCGATGGGTTGAGTGGGTGTTTCTTCTGTTACATCTTTTTCGTCCGGCGGTGGCGCAGCTTCAATGTTTTCAGATGGTGGTTCCATTTCAGCGGGCGTGTCGGCAGGTGGGTTAAGGGTGTCTGGTTTATCATTTTTACTAAACAGCAAAATGGCTGCTACCGTAACGAGTAGCAGCAAACCGATGAGCCATAGCCAAATTTTTGTGGTTGTTTTTTGAGGCGGATGGTCCTCTCCGCCATCCGTGAGCGCGGCGGCAACGCGTTCCCGCAACATCTGCGTTTTGAGGAGATCCAAAAAAACTCGTCCTTCTTCAAGTTCTTCCCTTAGTTGCGGGTCGTCGTTTAGTTGTTGTTCGAATCGCTCGCGCTCTTCGTCATTCATTTCGTGGTTTAAATATCGTTCAATGTCGATTTTCATTCCTTGAGTATATTTATTTCAATAGTTCCACAAAGGAAAAACCTTGTTTTTTGATTTTTTCTGCAAGTTTTTTCAGGCATTGCGAACGTTTGTTTTTCAATGAATCAATGGTGCTGTACGGGGTGAGTTGTTGTTCCACCACTTCCTGGTCACGCAGGTTGTCGTAATATTTCAGCCGGATGACCTGCTCACAGTTTTTACCAAGCGTTGCCAACAGCTTTCCAATAGCTGTTTCGGTTTCTTTGCGGATGATGAACTGCTCGGGATCAAAATCTGAGGCGCAATCATTGTTGTGGCCGATAATTCCGGTTGCTGGTTTTTTCTTTTTTAAACGATTGCTCAGGAGTTTTCTCACCACGCCCATTGCATAAGCAAGCGGATCGTATTCCTGAAATTGAAAAGAGCCATCCTGTAGTTTTTTTAATGTGATAAGAATTGCATCATTTCTTAACTCTTCTATGTCCTCACGGCTTAAAAAGTAAATGTTGGGCAACCGTTTTATTGAAACATTTAAAGCGTCAGCCAAATAGCGGATGGCAGCAGGATCAAGAGCTTTTAACGCCTGATAGAAGGAATGTTTGTCCTTATTGGGTCGCATAGTATATTTTATATTTTTGGCGGTCGTTTTCATTATGTTGTTCATTGTTTCAATATTTATGCGGTACTTCCAACGAAATATACTAAAGATAAAGCAACTATTTTCCTGTATCTGCCTCATTTATTGAGCAAGCAAGTTTAAGCCATGAAGGCATGATATCAATGAATGACGGCAAAATCGGGGGCTGAAAAAAAGCGACTTGCGTAACAGGCAGATTTTTTAAACATACTTCAAATTCTCTTGTTACCGATTTAAGCATTTTTCAAGGCATTTGCCATTGGAGGTCCTAACCTGACAATACCCATTGAATTATGAGCGATCAATCACTTTGGTATCTTGAAAACCTTGACCTGGCAGGCGTTTTTTGTAGTAAAAAAATGAGCGAAGACCAGCAGGATGGCATTGTGCAAAAACGCTATGAAAAAGGAGATTTTATCTTCTTCCCGGAAGAATTTTCCAACAAATTATTTTACATCGCAAAAGGCAGGGTAAAGATCGGCGCTTTTACAACTGACGGAAAAGAGGTCACCAAAACCATATTGGGCAAAGGTGAAGTTTTCGGCGAACTATCGTTGGTCGGGGAAACCATCCGCCGCGACTTTGCACAGGCTATCGAACCCACCGAAGTGTGTATCCTGACCGTCGATGAAATGAAAAACATGATGCGCAAACACAACAAATTGGGTTTGTTTTTTATGAAACTGATAGGCTCCAGGGCACTGGAAATGGAACGCAGGTTTGAGTCGCTCGTGTTTAAAGATTCCCGAACGCGGATCGTAGAATTTTTGAAAAACCTTGCCGCCGTCAAAGGACAACGCGTCGGTTATGAAACACTCGTCAGGCAATTTCTGACGCACCAGGAAATCGCCGATCTCACGGCTACTTCCCGCCAGACCGTTACCACGGTTTTGAATGATCTGCGCAATAAAAATATCCTGATCTTCAATCGGAAGAGGCTGCTCATCCGGGATTTGGACAAGCTCGCTGCCGAAGCGGTTTGATGATTCAAAAGTGTAAATGGATTTAATAAAAAAAAACGGTTTTTGTTAATCCTCGACCTTTCCTATTTTTGTGGCCAATTTTAATACAAAACCTGGAATCTGCAAGTGTACAGACTTTTAATCCGGCCAATCCTCTTTTTGCTGCCTCCTGAAAAAGCGCATCATTTTACCCTTTTTATACTTAAGATATTTTTGTTCATTCCGTTTGTCAGGCAGATGGTCAAAAAAGTATTTCGGGTCAAAAACCCTAAGCTCAAACGATCCGTGTTGGGTTTGGAATTTGAAAACCCTGTGGGGCTGGCAGCGGGTTTCGATAAAGATGGAAAACACTACCGGGCAATGGAATGCCTGGGTTTCGGGTTTATCGAGATCGGAACCGTGACACCCAAAGCGCAGGCAGGTAATCCACAGCCGAGGATGTTCCGATTGTCAAAAGACGAAGGGCTGATCAATCGTATGGGTTTCAACAATGAAGGCGTCGAAGCCATGACCGCTCGTTTGAAAAACCGTCCGAAGTCTCTCATCATCGGCGGGAATATCGGGAAAAACAAAAACACGCCCAATGAAAATGCTGTGGATGATTACGTGTTTTGCTTTGAAACACTTTTTCAATACGTCGATTACTTCGTCGTCAATGTCAGCTCGCCCAATACGCCTGGTTTGCGGGATTTGCAAGACAAGGAACCATTGACAAAACTGCTTTCAAAATTGCAGGAATTGAACCATGAAAAACCGGCGCCCAAACCCATCCTGCTGAAGATTGCCCCGGACCTGTCCGACAGCCAACTCGAAGATATTGTAGAAATTGTCGGCGTTACAAAAATCGACGGCGTTATTGCAACAAATACTACGATCTCCCGCGATGGACTTTCCGAAACAAAAGACAATTTGCAAAAAATTGGGGAGGGGGGCCTTAGCGGCAAACCCCTGAAACAGCGATCAACAGAAGTGATCCGTTATCTCAATAAGAAAACGAACGGCAGGATGACGATCATTGGCGCCGGAGGAATTTCAAGCGCCGAAGACGCCATTGAAAAATTAGATGCGGGGGCTTCATTGATCCAGGTTTATACCGGGATGATCTACGAAGGGCCGGCATTGGTCAGGAAAATCAACAAAGCAATTTTAAACCATTTGCAAACGTAAGTGTCTATCTTTTATAGATTGCCGTTTCCATTCTCAGTTTTTTCCACACACTTGTCACCGGAAAACCCGATTCAACTGCAAACAGCAGGATTTGCGTTGGCATCCTTTTTGGAAATTCAGGACTTCGACAGAAAAAACTTATGCCCCTCCCGGCGTAAAATTTCCCCAAAGGATTTCAATCGATTTTGCTGCAATATAAAAGCACTGGTCTTTTGTTTTGCAATACGTGGTTTTGGTACTTCCGGCCAGTCCGGGAGGTTTTATAATCCCTTTACGCTGATAAATTTATTGCTATGTTTTTTTATGTCGTTTTGTACCTATTATTTTTATTTAACCTCGTCAACGTGATTTCAGAAAAAAGTAGTACGTTTTACAGAGATGTGCGTTTTTGGTTAGTTGTTGTTTCATTGATCGTGCTGGTCGTCCTTACGGTTCAAAGTTACCCTGTGTGAAATTCAATCCCGGAGGTTATGCCGAAAATCGTCGGAACCCCGTCGTCATTTCAATACACGACAACACAACCATGATCTTTATTTTTTAAAACCGCTAATTCCCTGAAGAACATAACAAAAAAAAAACAGGCGGCCTTTGGAGTAAGGTCGCCTTATTTTTTTATCAGTAACGGGATAATTCATTTCATCACCTTCAGGCTCATATCCATGCTTTGAGCGGAATGTGTCAGAGCGCCGACCGAAATGAAGTCCACGCCGGTCTGGGCTATTTTCCGGATATTATTGATGGTAACGCCACCGGAAGCTTCCGTTTCAAACTTTCCATCGACGATCATCACGGCTTCCCGTAAAATGGGCAAATCGAAATTGTCGAGCATGATGCGGGTTATGTTCCCAACCTCCAGCGCTTCATTCAATTCCATGAGATTCCTGACCTCGATGGTAATGCCCATTTCGAGCTTGTTTTTCTTCAGGTATTCGTTCACTTTTTGAATAGCTGCTGCGATACTTCCGCAAGCGTCGATATGGTTATCTTTTATCATCATCCAGTCGTACAAACCATCGCGATAGTTGTAGCAACCTCCAATGCGGACCGCCCATTTTTCGAGGAAGCGGATCAGGGGGGTCGTTTTCCGGGTATCCAGAATTTTCACAGGGAGGTCTTCCACTTCAAAAGCGAAGCGATTGCTGAAGGTCGCGATGCCGCTCATTCGCTGCATGGCATTGAGCAGGAGCCTTTCCGTTTTCAGGAGCGCGCGGGTGTTGCATTCGACATGAAAGACCTCATCGCCGAAATTTACACTTTCACCATCAGCGATCAGCGGCGTAAATTCGGCAGTTTCATCGACGTATTCGAAGGTCATTCTGGCCAGCTCCACACCGGCGATCACACCGGCATCTTTGATAATAAGGCGGGCTTTGCTCCTGGCATCAGGCGATATGCAGGCCTGTGACGTGTGATCACCCTCCTTTACATCTTCTTCCAATCCCAGTTTTATGAAATTCAAAAAATCTTCTTTTTTAATGGATTCTGTTGCAGGCATCGTTGTGTTTATTTGCATAGTGTTTCGGGAGTTTTTTTAAATAATAAACGATAATCTTGTATTTCGGCTATAAAAGCAAGTATTAAACCAATATTTAATTTATTAAAGGTTGAACAGTGAACAGTGAACGGGAAACCGGAGGCGGGAGGCCGGAAATCCCGATAAAGTCGGGAAAACCGAAAAAGGTAAATTACAACTCCCCACCTCAACCTTCACACGCTTAAAATAAAAGGAGACAGCCTGACGCGGATATCTCCTTTTAAAAACCAGGCTAGCCCTGTTTTATTTTAAAACATTACCCCCAGCCGGAGAGTAATGCCCCTGATCAGCGCTTTTGAATTTTCTTTCTCAATGGCGCTTTCTACCGGCGGACCATTGATCGATTCGGGAGGAGTCCTTTCTTTAAATTTCTGCCCGTCGTCTTTTGTAACGTCGATGATATGATTTTGGTAATAAATACCGGCCACCAGGGAGGTTTGCGTGCCGAGGCTGTATTCAATGCCAGCGCCAAGGCCCCATGAAAATGCAAATTTGTTGACATCTTTGCGAATATCTTCTTTTTCGGTATCCATGTCGGTACCTTTAATGGCGCCTCTGGCCTGCGTCAAAAAACCAATGGTAAAGACCGGCAGTTCGGCAAAGTAGCGCAAGTAACCAAACTCCTGTGATCGAAGCCTTAACCCCAGCGGAATTTCTACGTATTGTAAACTGTACTTCAGGTTGACGCCATCCGGCATTGCGGAGCCTTTTTGATAAACATCGCTGCTCAGAGGAGAATTTGGCCAGAGGTTGCCGCCAAAATCATGTTTAAGTGTGCCCCCCTGGTTGAAGGCAAAGCCCAGCCCAAAAACGAAGGCGTAGTTTTCAGCAAAGTAGCTTTCTCCAATGACGCCGAGTTTCAGCCCCAGGTTGGTGCCATTGCTGTTGATCTCCCTGTGGGCACTTTCCAGCCAGGTAATGGTCGGGCTGAACTGAATACCAAACCTGAATCGCTGAAATGCATGCTGCGCGAAAATACTGCCGCTTAAGAATGCAAAAAAGAATATTGCCGCCGCAATTTTTTTCATCTTTAAAAGTTTTTTGATTTGTATTTCAAATAGTAGAAATGAAGATATTGTATCAACGCCAAACCCTCTAAATTTGTGGCTTACATTCTGATAAAAATCATATTAAACCAACATGCAAAAATTCATCAAAGATATTACAAAAACTACCCGCTGGCTGACCCTGATCCTGTTCGTTTTGGCTCAATCCTGCCTGCCCGACAAAGGTAAAAATATTCCGGATGTTTCAGAAATAGACGTAAATATTAAAGTCCAGCGGTTTGAAAAAGATTTGATGAGTATCGACACCAATCATGTTTCGGCGGCGATGTCGGATCTGGCGGAGAAGTATCCCGTTTTTTTAAAGGAAATTTATTTGCCCAAAATTCTGCCCGCTCTACAGGATACCAATATGATGGCCCTGTTTGTGAAAAGTCCCGGCATCCGGAAATTATACGACACCTGCATGATCGTTTACAATGACCTTTCGGGGATTGAAAGTGAATTAAACCAGGCTTTTCGTTTTTACAAATATTATTTTCCCGAAAGGAATGTCCCCGACGTCGTTTCATTTATTTCGGAATACAGTATCGGTACTTTTACCTATGAACAGGAATTGCTCGGCATTGGCCTGGATTTTTTTTTGGGAGCGGATTATCCTTTTTACAACTCTGCATTTTTCCCGATGTACATCAAGCGCACGATGAACAGGGAGCATCTCGTTGCCAAATCCATTGAAGCGCTGGCCTCCGATATTGTAGGTGAAGCGAGTGAGGAACGGTTGCTGGACCTGATGCTCAACAACGGGAAAACGCTTTACATCATGGATCACCTGCTGCCTTACACGGCGGATAGTATAAAGCTGGCTTACACCCAGCAGCAGGTAGCATGGTGTGAAGCCAACGAACTGGAGATCTGGTCGCATTTTTTGACGGAAGACCTGTTGTATTCTACACGCAGGAAAGACATCCGTAAACTGGTCGATCACAGCCCGAATTCTCCCGGAATGCCTGCGGAAGCGCCCGGCAGAACCGCCAACTGGATTGGCTGGCAGATCGTAAAAAGCTACATGCTACGCCACCCGGAAACCACTTTTGAGGAACTGGTGGCATTGAAAGATGCCCAGGTATTTCTCGATAAATCGAAGTACAAACCCAGGCGGTGGTGATTTTTTATCGTCCTGCTTGTTGTTATTTGAGCCTTTTTTACTACTTTGTAAAAACTTAATTTTTTTACAAAATGGAAACATCAAATATACATACCATGTCAAAAAGGACTATACCGTTGGTATCTCTCGATCAGTTTGTAAATGGCAATGAAGCACAAAGGAAGCAATTCGTCGAACAGTTAGGAAAGGCTTTTCATGAGATCGGTTTCGTCGGAGTGATCAATCATGGTATTCCCAAAAAGTTGATCGATGGATTTTACGAGGCCTCCAATGCCTTTTTCCGGCTTCCGGAGGAGGTGAAAAAAAAATACGAAGTAAAAGACCTTGCGGGGCAACGGGGATATACATCGTTCGGAAAAGAGCACGCCAAGCAATCGGAAGTTGCTGATTTGAAAGAATTTTTCCAAATCGGACAGGAGGTAACGGATGGCGATCCTGTAAAAGACGAGTACCCAGAGAATGTAAAGGTTTTTGAAACTCCGGAATTTACACGATTGGGGACAGAACTTTACAAAGCATTTGAATCTGCCGGCGGCCAGTTACTGAAAGCCATTGCCATTTACCTGGATTTGGGTGAAAAATACTTCGACGACAAGATACACAACGGCAACAGCATCCTGCGGTCTATCTATTATCCGCCGATCACAAAAGAACCAAAATCTGCTATCCGGGCAGAGCAGCATGAAGATATCAATCTCATTACGCTTCTTGTAGGGGCATCTTCAGGCGGCTTACAGTTGTTGAACAAATACAACGAATGGATGGACATTCTGCCGGAGGAAGATGAAATCGTCATCAATGTCGGCGATATGCTCCAGCGTCTGACCAACAATTATCTGAAGTCAACCACTCATCGGGTCGTAAATCCTCCGAAAGAACTTTGGAGCCAGCCCAGGCTGAGTATTCCGTTTTTTCTGCATCCGCGGAGCGACATGGATTTGAGTTGTCTTGATATTTGTATCACGGAAGAAAATCCATTGGTTTATGAACCCATTACCGCAGGCGAATACCTCAACGAACGTCTTAGAGAAATCGGTCTCAAGAAATAACTGCCATTCCGTTGTTAGTCTAAATCAATAGGATGAATCCTGTATTATTCGTTCTATTATTGTAATTTTGCATTAAATTAAACTTAAAAACATGAATGCCATTTTATTATTTTTCGGATTGGGCGGTTATGAAATTCTGATGGTATTGCTCGCCATCCTGTTATTTTTTGGAGGTAAGAAAATTCCTGAACTGATGAGAGGCTTGGGAAAAGGAATCCGGGAATTCAACAACGCTCGCACTACAATCGAACATGAGCTAAAAGAGGGGATGCGCGAAGCAGACCAAAAAAAAACTGAAGAGAAAAAACAGGAGTAAAACAATTCACATAAATCGTTATTGACTCGAAGCCAATCTGTTAAAAGCAGATCGGCTTCCTTTGTTTTTTGCCAGTTCTTATGGTACAATTTTGGCATATCACCCTTTAATCTTTAATCAAAAAAATCACATAAAAATGTATAAACATATCACACTAAGTTCAATTTTTTTATCAGTGCTGCTGCTGCTTTCATGTTCCCAATCGGAGCCGACTGAGAAGCAGATCAGCACAGCAAATACTTCTTTCGACAGGGAATCGAGAGAGCAGGTGGAATACCCGGCTATTTTAAAAGATATAGACGTTCCACTGATTGATGACGCCTTTGTTCTGAATAAGAAGGAGTTAAATAATTCCAAAAACAAAACGGGAATCCAGGTTTGGGAAAAAAGCAAAAAAAGCTTTGAAGCAGTCAGAGATTTTTACCTTGAAAGCCTTCCTAAACACAACTGGGAAAGAAAAACCGATGGCGACCAGCAAAGTACTCCGGAACAGGAAAACGACGTGCCGCCCATCAGGCATTTTTTGACGAAATTCATTAAAGACGACAAGGAAGCAAAGAAAAGATACATTTTGCTTGTAAATATAGCCAAGGCAGGTGACGAAGAAACTACCATCATCAAAACCTTAAAAGAAATGTGATCCGGAATACCAGGCAAATAAAAAGAGCTGATCCGGTTTAGCGAAGGATCAGCTCTTTTTTTGTGTCTCAAACCCAATGAATCAGGTCATTCATCGCTGATGTCAACTATTTCAATTTTAAAAATCAGGACGGAATTTGCGGGAATTTTGATATCATCTTCTTCGATGGGTTGCGGGCCATAGGCTAGTTGCGACGGAATGAGCAACCAGCCCTCGCTGCCTTTTTTAAAAAACTGTAACCCTTCTTCCCAGCCTTCGATGGTTTTTCCTTTTCCCAACTGAAATGTATATGGTTTTTTGTTTTTGTAAGATGAATCGAAAAGCGTATCGTCGATCAGGTATCCTTCATAATGTACAGTCAACGTATTTCCTTTTGTTGCATTGGCGCCTTTTCCTTTTTTTGTGATCGCATAACTCAATCCGGAGGAGGTGCGTGTAGTTTTCAGTTTATGTGCCGCTGCATAATCATTGATCAATCGTTTGTCTTCCAAAAATTGCTTTTGTTGAAATTCCTCATATTCTTTTCTTTCCTTTTCATCCAGTTGTTCCATGTACTTGTCGTAGGCATCCAGGTCCATCACTTCCAAAACTTCCACTTCGAAAAGCAGATTGGCATTTGGCGGGATCACATTACCGACCCCAACATTTCCATAACCGAGGTTCGGAGGGATGAACAGTTTTCCCTTGCTGCCAACGGGAAAATAAGGGAGTCCTTTATCCAGCCCCAAAATGACCTGGCGATACCCCAATTGAAAAACGAAAGGGTCGTCGGGATCGGATCGGTCGAACGATGTGCTATCGAGGAGCATGCCCGAATAATTGATCATGACGTAATCTCCGGACTTTGGCAAAGTGCCGCTGCCTTCCCGCTCGATCAGGTAATATAAACCATTATCAGCCTTTTGGGCTTCGATGTGATTTTTGGCAAGAAAAACTTCAAGGCTGGTTGAATCCCGGAAAGTTTGCGCAGGAGAAAAGGAAAAGGTAAATAGCAGGATGATTAAAAGCAGATATTTATTCATGGTTGCAAGTCGGTGGACAACTATTTTACATTAAACAAATTCGGCATTTATAATACCAAATGAGCAAAAACCATTGCGATCTGGCGTAATTTAAAAAATGATTAACAAATGTTGAACATGCCTGATCGAAAAACGCAAAATAGTTTGGAAAATTTCGCTTTGTTGTTCATTGATCGTATTGATGCAAATCCAGAGCTTCGATGATTCGGATCAGCTTTTCAGCGTATCGCTTGTCAGTGGCATATCCCGCCTTTTGCAATCCTATTGCCCAGTTTTTGTAATCTGAAGTTCCCAGTTTTTTCAGATGCTTATAACGATCACCGCCAAGCATAATGCTATGTGCCCGGTAGCTTTCCCAGGCCGTTTCGTATTTGCGGAAAAAGTCCTTGTGGCTGTCGTCCGTGAAATTGGAGCAATGACCTTTCGAACAACTTTTGCTAAAACATTTGATACCGAAATGATTGTTGTTTTCAGTCGAAAGTGGGCTGTCGCCAGCATTGCTTTCGTGGATTCCCTGCGCTAAAGTAATGCTCGCGGGGATGCCGTATTTTTTCATCTCACTGCGGGCGACTTCCGCAAAACGCCCCACATAGTTTTGTTGTTTCCGGGTTTTGGTGATTGAAGAAATTTCCAGTGTCGAAACATTTTGCGGGCTTTTTATTTCCGTATTGTTCAGTGGTATAACATCGACAGCCTGCTCTTTTTCGAATATCCGACCGAAAGGGGGGATAATGGAAAAAGCTTCAGGGGTTTCGGTTTGCCGAAAATAATTGCCCTTTGAGTTGATGTTGAATTCAAAGCTGAAATCATGCTGCATCAGGAAACCGGCGAATAAAACTATAACCAATATCCGGATGCTGTTTCGCCAACAAAAACCGGCAAATTGCCTGGCGATCCGGGAAAGTTTGGAAGCGATCAATTGGTGTATTTTTTTTCTTGCCATCTTGTTTTTGTTTTTTGTTTTTAAAAATCAAGGTGCGACAACAAAATAAAACAAAATGTTTAAAATAGTCAAATAAAAATAAAACTTATTGTTTTAAAAAAGTTTAAAATAATTCTCAACTGCTTGAATGTCAGGCAAGAAAAAAAACAGCTTGAATTCAAAAAAAACTGAACCTTAAAATGCTTGGCATTGGATTGCACAACCGGCAGAAAATATACTTTTGGGGTTCAGGTCGTCGAAATACGTTTTTTAAAATCTTCGAGGAAAGTTTCAATTTTCCGATCAATTTCGTCCGAATTTGTATTATAAGGCGCAATTGGGCTTTTTTGATCGGGGATCTGTTCGACATAAAGCGAAGTGGAGGGGAAAGCGAAGTTGATTCCGAGTGATTCGGCGAGCCTCATAATCCCTAACAATAGTTCTTCTTTCGTTGCCAAATCAAGCGCCAGGTCGGGAACTTGCAAGGCAACCCGGAACAAAATATTGAGCGAAGATGCTTCGAGGTTGTTGAAATGGACAAAATAATTGTCTTTTACAGTAGCAGGATGGTTATGAATGATCAGTTTCAATCCTTCCAAAAACTTTTCGATCAAAGCGGGGGGCGTGTCGTAAGTGATGCCGATATTCAAAATGAACATACGAAACTTACGCATTCCCAAATTGGCTACCGTTACATTGGAAATAGCTCCGTTTGGCACGGAAATGATCGTAAAATCGACCCTTCGGATTCGCGTTGATCGAAACCCGACTTCTACAATAGTGCCTTCAAAATCAGCCCCTGACACATAATCGCCGATCTGAAAAGGACGATCAAAAAATATCATGGCCGAGCCGATCAGGTTTTTCACGGTATCCTGTGCTGCCAGCGCCAATGCCAATCCACCTATCGAAACGCCGGCGATCAAAGCGGTGACATTGACTTCCATCAGGCTCAATATTTTTATTATTCCACCGATCACGAGGATAACCTGAACGATCCGGTTGAGGATGGGCATCAGTTGTTCATCCATTTTGCTTTCCGTCGTTTCGGCATAGCTCTGCATGAATGTCATCACGATATCGAGCACTCTGAGCAATAAAAGCACTGCGAGTACTACAATAAATATATTGGTTGCCAAAAGACTCCACTCTGCCAATGCAACCGGTAACTGAAGCACCGGAAGAAGAATTTTTACCAACCAGATCAAAAAAATCCAGCTAAGTGATCTTGCAACTCTCAGGATCTGTTCCGGGCGGATTACCTCTGAACGCACACGGGATCTTACAATTCCTCTTACTACAGGCAACAGCAATGTCGATAAAACATACTTTCCCAGCCATACCAATACGGCAAGGATGGCAATGGCTACGTATTGCCAAAGATTCAAACCTAAAAACCGGCCATGCCTTGTTTCCGGGAAAAGGTTTAAAAGCCTGTCGGTACCATAAGGAAATGTTTTTTTGTGCAATTCAGGCAACATCCTGATGGTCTCGGATGAGTAGTACCATTTGCCATCAGATTTTTCAAGGAATACTTCCGGAAGCGCTTTTGGGAAAGGGGTGTAAAAATTCTTTTGTGAAATAGAATCGGTAAAATCAGGCTCTTGTGGCAACAAATTCAAATGCACAAAAAGCCCCTTGCCATCCAATATTTGTTTGAGCTGGATGGCAGCTTTGATCCTTTGCAAGCTGTCTGTTTCCGTCCGGGATATTGTCACAGCCGCAATGTCAGGGCGGTAGGTTTCCGGTTGTAAATAATACAAATGTACATAAATGGTGTTGTACGGGCTTTCCAGGGTAGGGGAAGGGGATTTGTCATCTTGCGCGAACAATGACAAACTATAAAACAGGCACAGTATGGCAAATTTGAAATGCTTCATGGCAAACGGAAACTTTGGATTCTGTAATCGACAGCGAAGATATTAAATTGTTTTTAAAGAGAAGATTTTGCAAAACCATTCCTGGCTCGTCAACAGAGTTTTTAAATTTTAGTTGTCACAAATGCTGCAATATCGGTATTAATAAATTTTGTAATACCTCTTATCATGCGGCCAAGTTCTGAATAAGAAAACTTCGCTTCAAATTAACAGGACTATTTCAAAACCGTTTTTATCTCTCAATTTTCCCACTAACCGATTTTAAAGCTGCCTGACTTCGCAATACAGGCAAAGCAGAATACTGCTGAAGAGCAGTTGGAATGGATGAAGGCCTTCGTGGATTTGTCCTTTCCGGCTTATGCGACGGCGCTGCCGAAGCCATCAAGCTGTCTGCTTTACAAAATTTGCAATCTGGGATTTTTAATATCATGTTTAATTCTGCGCCCTTTTATCTCGATGTTTTCCGGGCTAAAAACCGTTGTTATCAAACAGCTTGAAAAGCAACGGATTCAAGGGCGCACGAATGGTTTCCCACAATGCAATCTCCAACAACCGAACAGGTTTTCTGTGCATTCAGTCAACCTGGCTTTCTGTGTAACTATTGCATGACCGACCCGGCCCAATAGCCCGGGAATGCAGTGGTTTTGTGGCATTTTGTGCATTTCGTTCAGATGCCTGGTCCCACACAGAACCTTTTAAGATTTCATGAAAAATAAAAAAAACTGATCCGGTCACAATGCCAGTGAACGCGCTGCAATGTGCATAAGCAGTCGTGTGCCTGATCGAATGCTTAAACAAAACAAACAATTTATTCACAAACTCTAAATCCCTAATTTCATGAACTTAAAAAAGCTTTACAAAACGAGTTTCAGGAAATGCCTTTTGCTGATGGCGATAATGGTTTCCTGGGCTTCAATTTCTTATGCACAGGTCGGGTGCTTTGCCTTGGATTTTAAAAATAATACTCCCGCCCTTGAATACGTGCAAGTCGATGATGCACCAATATGCCCTGCAGACGATATTAATTTTACCGTTGCAGCCTGGTTTAATGTGGACTTGACTGTAGGCCGAAGGCCGATCGTTTCTATTATAAGAAATTCTAATGGAGCTGATGCAGGCACTTTTGTCATCAGGGTCAACGACGACGACCTGGAAGTTTTTACCTACCATACCAACGGCATGCCGGTCGAGCTGTTAAATTTTCCGAACGTGATCACAGCCGGAATATGGCACCATGTGGCCGCTGTGAAAAATGGCGGTAATGTTTCTGTGTATCTCGACGGTAACTTGCTGGGAACTTCCCCGATGAACTTTGCCGATCCAGGTCCATGCAAAGTCAATACACTGCTCATCGGCAGAAGAAGACTTGAAGCGCCGCCTGCTGTGGACGCCTTTTTCCAGGGTTTGATAGATGACGTGGCTATCTGGAGCACGGATCTTTCCGGGGGAAATATCTCAACTCTTGCTACCGCTATTCCGCACCCTCCGGCGAATAGCATCCTTCCCGGAAGTTTGGAGGCGTATTACGACATGGAAGATGGAAGCGGCGATGTTTTGTCGGATCAGAGTGGTAATAATTACCACGGTGATCTGATCAATATGGAGGACGACGACTGGGTCCCGAACGATCTGGTTATAACCTGTCCTTCTTCCATGGAATCTGTTCTCTGTGGTCAGTCAACGGATTTTGGCGCTCCTGTTGTTGAAAATTGCCCCGGCGTACAATTGATCTATGGCGAAAATATCGCTCCGCAGCCTTGTTCTAGCCAATTGGTCGAGATCATCACTAAATATTGGTATAATCCATACGATCCCGATGGCCCGCCGGTTTGTATTCAAACCATCGAAGTGATGCGGATTGACAATAGCACATTTCAATGTCCGCCGAATCTAGATGATATCCAAAGCCAGTCACTTTCTTGTGATGACAACTTCCAAACCGACATCAACGGCCATCCCCATCCGAGTGTTACCGGTTATCCTACTGTTGGTGGTGTAGTTATCCAGCAGAATGTGGCCTGTGACATTGTGCTTTTTTACACCGATCAGGTCGTTCCGTTGGATTGCGACGCCAACGTAAAATATATCCGTACCTGGACACTGATGCAGGATTGTCCGCTGGAGGGCAATGATGGAATGGTTGTTTGTACACAAACGATCAAAGTCCTGGATAAAGAAGGCCCCACGGTCGATTGCCCTGATGACAGAACGGTGAGTACCGCGCCGAACAGTTGTTTATCCGGCTTTGTGATTTTGGAGCCTGTAACCACTGATGACAACTGCTCCGGTGTGGTTTTCATCATTACCACTTTAAACGGAGATCCCGTAAATGGAAACGTGGTAAATAACCTGCCGATCGGCGTTCACACGATAGCTGTGCATGCAATCGACGAATGCGGAAATGAAGGAGAAGAATGTTCTTATACGATCACCGTAGAAGACCAGATCAACCCAATTGCTGTTTGCGACCAGGTGAGCGTTTCGATCTCTACTGATCCTACTTTGATAGCTGCACACGTTTTTGAAGAAGGCAGCAGCGACAATTGCGGTATAGTTTCCATTCAAGCCAGTAGAATGGATAGCCCGCATTGTCCGGGAAATGATGCAACGCAATTTGGTGACTATGTGCCTTTCTATTGTTGTGATGTTGGTAATACGGTAACGGTGGCTGTCCGCGTAGAAGATGAAGCCGGGAACTGGAATATTTGTATGGTGGATGTTCCAGTCGATGATAAAATTGATCCGATCATCGATTGCCCGGATGATGTTACAGTCGATTGTTGGGAAGATACCTCCCCCAATGTTACCGGATTTGCAACAGCTACTGACAATTGTAATGTTGTAATAGATTACTCTGAAGTTTCAAATCTGGATAATTGCAACACCGGGTTCATCGCCAGAACCTGGACAGCAACAGACCCAAGCGGTAACACAGATATTTGTACCCAATTTATTTACATAGAGAACCTGACGCCTTTCAATCCCAATACGATCATCTGGCCTCCAAACATCAATAATTCAGGTTGTACCCTGCCTTCCACAACCGGCGAACCTCAATACAATGATACGCCTTGCGACATGGTAGGGCATGCTATCCTTGACGAATGGACGGCACCCATTGCTAACGGCTGTATCAAGATTTGGAGAAAATGGGTCGTCTTCGACATGTGCCAGCCAGCGAATGGTTGTGATGCTTTCCCGTACAATGTCGATATGGCCTGCTGGACAAATATCCAGGAAATTACCGTGATGAATACCCTTCCTCCCGTAATCATTACCTGCGAACAACCCGAAGATTTTTGCAGCTATGATGATAATTGTGAAGAAGGCGCTGCTACTTTGACTGTTGTTGCCGACGATGACTGTAATGAACTGAATTATTATTACCGCATCGATCTGGATTATCTCAATAATCCGGGATTCAATACCCCCTGGATCGCTGACCCCGATGATGACGGCTCCATTACTGATGTTTTTGAGTTAGGAACCCATTTGATAAAGTGGAAAGTTGAAGATGGTTGCGGCAATTTTTCAACTTGCGAATACCCCTTCGTGATCAAAGATTGCAAAACGCCGAACATGAATTTAATACTCGAACTGACCACCAATATCATGCAAACCCAGATGGTCGAAGTATGTGCGGAGGACTTTGACAATCCAAACAACCCGACAAATGACAATTGCGCTATCGAGCAATGGCTCATTGTTTATCCAACTTCGGGTGGTGGAGATACTCCTCCTGTCGGCTTTGATGATTGTTTTACTTTTAACTGTACCCATGTGGATTTGCCGCAACCACTTATTGTAGAAATATGGGTTGAGGATATCAACGGCAACTGGGAAAGCCTGGAGGTAGCATTAACATTGCAGGACAACAACGCACCTTCGGTATGTAATACGCCTCCCACCTTCAACGTCTCCGGAGGAATCGAAAATGAAGAAGGCGATGACGTTGCCAATGTCAATATCGAGGTAGTGGGCGACAATATGCAGGACATTGCCATAACGGGCGATAACGGAGCTTTCGGCTTTAACCTTCCGAGCAACAGCAATTACACTATCACACCCGGAAATAATGGAAACATCCTGAACGGCGTTTCAACCTACGACCTCGTGCTTATGAGCAAACACATCCTGCAAGTTGAGCTTCTATCAACGCCTTACAAGATCATCGCTGCCGACATCAACAAATCAGGTTCTGTATCAACGCTCGACATGGTTGAGTTGAGAAAAGTGATCCTGTTCATCGAAGATGAATTTCCGAATAACACCTCATGGCGTTTTGTGGATGCGGAATTTGTATTCCCCGATCCGCTGAATCCTTTTACTTCGTCATTCCCCGAAGTTTATACCATCAATGGCCTTTCAGAAGATGAGGTGGCCAACTTCGTGGGTATCAAAGTAGGGGATGTAAACTGTAGCGCCAATCCGAACAACCTTTCCGGAGGTGCCAGCGACCGAAGCGCAAATGGTGAATTGGTTTTCAACCTCAAAAACCAAGACCTCAAAGCAGGAGAAACCTATCGTTTCGATTTTGAAGCTAAGGATTTCGAACAGGTTGAAGGCTTTCAGTTTACCCTGAGCTTTGACAATAATGCTTTGACATTCAATGGCCTGAACCCGGGCGATCTGGATCACCTCAGCGATGCAAACTTAGGTTTGCACAAACTCGGCGAAGGGGTGATCACTGCAAGCTGGAATGCAAATGCAGAAAGCATTTCGCTCGAAAATGGCAAGGTGTTGTTCAGTCTTTCTTTCACTGCAAACCGAAATGCTCAACTCAGCGAACTGATCGGTATCGACTCGCGCTTCACAAAGGCGGAGGCTTATGACCACAAGGGGCTGCTCGACCTTTCATTGCAATTTGCCGATGAACTCGGAACAGTTGCTTCCGGCCGGTTTGAACTGCTCCAGAATCAGCCGAATCCATTCAAGGATGAAACCCTCATCGGGTTCTATTTGCCGGAAGGCGGAAAGGCTACGTTCAAAATTTTCGACATCTCCGGTCGCACGATCAAACTGATCGAAGGAGATTTTGCAAAAGGTTACAACGAGATCAGCATCAACCGCGCGGAGCTACAGAGTAGTGGCGTGCTGTATTACCAGTTGGAAAGCGCAAATCACATTGCATCGAAAAAAATGGTGCTGCTGGATTGATCGCTTTCCCATAAAATGTAATTTTTCATGAGATCATATATTTTGAAACCTCCTCCGGAAACGGAGGAGGTTTTTTTTTGCGAAAGCAAAATATCTGATGGCGGGGCATTAAATCCTCTACTATCCCTGCCCCAAGTAACAAGTTCTGAAGTCTAACATCTGAAGTCCCGACTGTGTCGGGATCTTCGTTTCACTTCGATCTGAAATCTGAAACCCGCCTGACTTGTCGGGCAGGTCTAGTATCTGAAGTCTTCTGTCTGACATCTCCCTCATTGATACCCTCTGGCCTGAAACTGGAACAATTCGGCATAAAGGCTTCCTTTTGCCAGCAACTCTTCGTGGGTTCCCATTTCGAGGATTCGCCCGTTTTTCAATACCAATATCCGATCTGCCATCCTGACGGTACTGAAGCGATGGGAAATGAGTACTGCTGTTTTTCCTTTGGTGAGGTCGATAAATCGCTGGAAGGCTTCAAACTCGGCGCGGGCATCCAGGGCCGCGGTTGGTTCATCGAGGATGATGACTTCTGCATTTTTCATATAAGCTCTTGCGAGCGCTACTTTTTGCCATTCTCCGCCGGAGAGTTCTTTTCCGTCGGAAAAACGTTTGCCTAATCGCTGGTTGTATTTTCCGGGCAAATGTTCAATGACTTCAGCGGCCAGGCTTTTTTCAGCGGCATATTCAATTTTTTCAATGTTGTCGATCTCGTCCACCTTTCCTACGCCGATATTTTCGCTGGCGATGAAATAGTATCTTACAAAATCCTGGAAAATGACCCCGAAAAGCTTTTGGTATTCCGAAGGAGAAAAATCCCAGATATTTTTACCATCCAATAAAATTTTCCCGGAAGTAGGTTTGTACATTCTCAAAAGCAGCTTTATCAGCGTTGTTTTTCCGGCTCCGTTTTCGCCGACGAGCGCCAGTTTTTCTCCAGCTTTCAGATGGAAAGAAATGTCTTCAAGCACATAATGTTCGGATTCGGGATATTTAAAACTCACCTTTTCAAATACAAATCCTTCTTCAATTTTTGAAGGTACCGGTATCCAGTCGCTTTCGTGTTTTTCCGAATATTTTGCATCCATAAAGTCGAAATAATCTTTCAGGTACAAAGCGCTTTCGGAAATGTTCGAGAGTCGTGAGAAGATAGTTTGCAATTGATTTCTCAAGCTTCGGAACGACCCCGCGAGGAAGGTGAGGTCACCCAGTGAAAGGATACCTCCTACGGTTCTGATAATGATAACGAGGTAAGCGCCGTAATACGAAATGTCTCCCACGATATGAAAAATACTGCCCCAGATTGCGCGTTTGATCGCCAATACCCGGTTGGCGAGGTAATATTTGTGTGAAAGGGCGGAAAAGCGATTGCTGAGAAAGTCTGCCAATCCGAACATTTTGATCTCTTTTGCAGTAACATCGCTCGCGCCGATGTAGCGCAGGTAGTCCAGTTCGCGGCGTTCGGGTGTCCAGCTTCTGGCCAGGGAATAGCTCGAACGGCTGAATTTGACCTCATTTAAAAACGATGGAAAAATGGCCACAAAAAGCAAAACGATCAGGATCGGCTCGAACACGATCAGGCCTGTGATCAATGAAATCACCGTGATGAGGTCTTGTGCCTGGCTGAGTACCGTTGACATCAGCGTAACCCGGTTGGTCGTTTGCCTTCTTGCGCGTTCCAGTTTGTCGTAAAACTCGGAATCTTCCAATTGGCTCAAAGGAACTTTTGCCGCCTTCTGGATCAGCTCCACCGAAGATTTATTGGAATAAAGATCACCCAACAGGCCATCGATCAGCCCGATCACCCTGCTCAACAGATTGGACAAAATGGCTAAAGTGAATTCCACTCCGAGTAACATCCAGAGTTTCGACATATCCCTGCTCTCGGCAGCGATCTGGATCACCACTTCGTCGATGATCAGTTTGCCGACCCAAAGCAGTAACACCGTCAATACGGATTTGAAGAGCCGCGCGATAATATTGGTCAGAAACAGCCATTTGTTGGTTTGCCAGATCAGTGCGAAAAAACGCGGAATGTATTGTAAAGCCTGAAAATTGGTCTTCCAGTCGAGGTTGTTTGAGGGGTAGTCTTTTCTTGCCATAACTGGAAAAACAAAATGAACAGGGTTTGGTTTTGGGGGTAGCCGGTTTCAGGTATCCGGTATCTGGTGTCAGGTGTCGGGTGTCAGGTGTCCCGACTTTGTCGGGATCTTCGCTGCGCTGCGATCGGGTTTCGGTTTCCGGTATCGGGTTTCGGTTTCCGGTTTCCCGTTCACCGTTCACCATTCACGGTTTCCGGTATCCGGTTTTGCTTTTCCGCTGTGGTTTGTATTTCAATGCCCCAGAGGCTACTGTAGCTTTTTTATCCTGACCATTGGGCCGGGACATAGCGCCTTGTGGCAGGTCATACAATTCTCCACCAAATTATCGAAAAGCATTTTCACCTGGTCAGGCTCTGCTTTTTGGAGGGCCTCCACGGTTTGCAAATATACCTTGGCAAACGCCTGGTATTCCGCAGAAGCGGCTTTTTCGGGTTCTGTGGCATGAGCGGTCTGTATTTTTTCGTGGTTTAAGGAAACCCTGACAGGCTCTCCAGCAGCTATTTGCCTCTTGATCTGCTCGGCTTCATCAAACATCGCCCGCATCAGGAGCGCCAGTTCGCTATCGCCATTGGGGTTGAGGGGCTGGATGCTGCTGTCACTGCCGGTACATTCTTTTTCACTACAGGATACGCCCAGCGCAAAAAGCAGCAGTAGAAAAATTATTGTTTTAAGGATGGTTTGCATGAGATAGTTAAAACCTTTTTTGTCTGTGAAATTGAATTCAAAATCAGGATAAAAATAATCATATTAATTGACCTCACCGGCCAGAGGCATTGAAAATCACGCATACGGTTCTGTTAAAAAAGTAAACACAAAGGCCGTACGAGCAGAGGAGCTATGATTATGCTGTGTTTTCTTTTTCGATTAATTCGGCAATACTTATAATCAATTGCGGCAAAATGTCTTGAACCGTATCCCATACAACGACGTAATCAACACCGATATAATCGTGGATTAATTTATCTCTCATTCCTGCCATTTTTGCCTATTCAAATTCAGGGTATTTGTCTCGAAATTATTTTGTTAATTTTTTTTGTAGCTTCGCCAATTATTTCGAAATTCCTAACTACGGCATCTTCAACCAACTGATTATTCAGAAATTCTGTTTCAGACATTCCCTTTGTATAATCCAATATTAATTGAATGGAATTCAGATTATGGTTTAGATAAAAGACGTCAGATTTTCCTATAGAACTTGTGGTACAAAAGGCAGTTATTATGCGATTTTTCGAAGATCTTTTTCAATAAATTCTTTGATAAACGGACTGAGGGCATTTCTCGTGACCAAATCAACCTTGATTCCCAAAGCTTCAGAAAGTTTAACTTCCAAATCAATCAAGTCAAAAAGATTTAGCCTTTTACCAAATTGAACGAGAATGTCTAAATCACTTGAATCGCTATTTTCACCACGAGCGTAGGAACCGAAGATCCCGATTTCTAAGGGTTCAAAAGGAGCTAAAATTTCTTTGATAACTTTTTGCTGGTCGTTTGTAATCATTTTGCCACTCTTTTTTGGGTACAATTTAACCTTTTTCTTCAATGCTATATAACGCTGCTATACGTAATGCCGACAAACCTGCCCGTTCCGGTAGGTGTGTTTGGAGTGGGTTGGGATCGCAGGCATAGACGAACCATTGTTGTGCATCGTAAATTTAAATATCTAGAATTCCAAATGTTTGATTGTATGGAATGTTGATATCAATAATTTCAAATTTTGGTTTTAATCCTGTATTTAAAGCATTCAAAGTTTTCTTGGAACGAGCGTCAGAAGTTGCAAAGTGCGTAACGCTTTTATCTAAATCTGCTTGTGCAAATAGTTTTGAGTCATTAGGGATTATTGCTCTTGGAGATAGTTTATCTACAGAAATCTTGTTATGCTCAAAAATAATTTTTGCAAATTCTCCCGCTCTTTGCGCTTGATCCAAATTAAAAGGTACAATTTGAATATTCTTTAAGGGTAAATCATCTAAATTCCCAAGAACACAGTATTCAGCAATTGAGATTGTTGAAACTTTCAGAAGGATTTCTTGCTCTAAAAAATATTTGAAATATCCTTTAACGTTTTTGTGAAGCGGGTCTTCATCATTAAGAAGGCGTATGAAAAAACTAGTATCGAGTAAAACACTATGCTTCATAACCTCCTCTCAAATTATTCAGCCATTCATCAGGATTAATTCCTTTCCAGCTTTTTTTTGCTTTAGAAATAAGGCTATTTAGGTACTCTTCGTCAAACTTCGGATTATAATCAATTAGCTCAACCAATTTTAGTGATTTAGTATCTACTTCACCCGTTTCTATATTTTGTTTACCAATTGCTCTAACGCCAAAGTTTTTGTAAAGCATATTTTCTTCTTGGCCCTCTAAAAAGTCTTGTTTCGTTTCAATTGCTATATATCCATAATCAGAAGTATCAAGATGTATATTTGCTTTATTTTTTCCTCCAGCATCTTTTAAAATACCATAAAAATAAAATTCGGCATCAACCCAAGTATTTTCTGCTCTAAAAAACTTTGTTGAAGGTGATATTGTCAATTCATAATTCCCCTTAAGAGAAGTCTTAATCCGAAATTCGTAGTTTTTTTGCAATGATAAGTTTTGAATATTTTCTATTGCTCTTGCGGTTTTTAAGTCTAAGAAATCAATTGAATCATTTGCTTGTACTTGGGATAAAATAGCACTGAATCCAATAACAGTTTGGATGGTTGTTTTGAAGATATGCCTAACTGAGCCTTCTTTAATATCATAGGTTATCAAAGGTCTTTCCTTTTTATTGTTAGGATATAGCAAATCCTCTACATTTTGCAAAAGCGATGCAATATGCTTAATATCGTAGTTTCCTGGTTTCAAATCCTGATTCCCAGATTTGCCAACGACTTTGATTTCTATTTCTCCTATTTTATCCATTAATACAAAGTTACGAATATAATTTCTACTTGTTTACGGATAAACCCGCCCGCCTGACGTCGGTCGGGCAGATTTCGGATTTTATTAATCCCTAATATTGTCGAACACTACCCCTTTTTGAGTCCAGCGTTTTCATTTTTTTAATAGCAGCGAACGGTAGTGTAGCTGCTGTGTGAATCGAATGCGAGCATTGGCAGCTACACATTGTTGTGTTAAAATAGATTCAGAAGATTACAAATCCAGGATGACCTTGATGTTCTTTTTTATAGTATCACTTAACGTGTTGGGTATATCTCCAATTTTCATGATAAATCTTTTATTATCAATTGCTCTAATTTGATCTATCATAATTGCACTTTCATTATTTAACCCTCCTTCTCCTTTCTTCATATTTACCCTTAAAATGCTAACTCCATTTTTTACATTTGTTGTTATGGGGCAAATAACTGATGATGGATGTACTGTATTCAAAATATTGCTTTGAACAATTAATACGGGTCTGGTTTTTCCTGATTCAGTTCCAAATCTAGGGCTTAAATCGGCTAACCAAATTTCAAATTGTTTATGCTTCATCTTCCAGTGATTCAAATTCTTTAAGTATTTTCATAGAATCTTCTGCAACCAATTTAGATTCTTTAATTAATTGCTCCTCTATAAGCTTTCTTTTTTGGTATTGATTATAAAAATCAATAGCCTCGTTGATATACTTGTTTCTGCTTGTTTTGAGGTGATCTAAAAGATTTTCTGTTTCTTTCAGAATTTGATCTTGTAGTTTTAATGATATACTTTTCATGTTTACGATTTTAATTGCAAAATTATATCAAATAATGATATTATTCAAGTGTTACTTTGTGGTTTTTTTTATCATATCACGCAACGATTGGCTATGCTTGACGTGGACGTATGGTCGGTGTTGTGCTAATCCCGCGAAGCGGGAGGCATTCTCATAAATCACAATAAATAGCGACATTTGGGCTTACCCCAATTTAAAATCCAAACGATCCAATAATCCATATCCATAAATCGAAATCCCCATAAGGTTGGAAAAAATTGGCAGGATGGTGCAACACTTGCTTCATTGTTGGCCTTCCAGGCCCAACGAAGGCTTAGTTGTTGGGCAGCTGTATTTATTCTTCTCTATGTCCTTCAAAATTATCTAAAATATTTTCGTCCACAATTTCATTATATTTTAGATTTTCTTTTTTGGTCTGTAAATTCCAAAACCAATATAAACCTCCTAATGGAATTCCAAACGCCCACATTGAATTCAGATATCCCATATAGTTAAAAGTAATTCCTAGAAGAATTTGGAAATTTAACAGTTTGAATCCTATTCCGCTAATTGCTGAATATGTAATTGCTGGAACATTAAAAAAGAGTACTGACAAATACTTCAACCACTTTCTTTTTAAATTACTCTTCTTTATCAGAGTGATAACATAAATATTAAAGATTGGAATACAAAGTGCTAAAAGCCCAAATAACCAAAATGGTAACATATTCGGAACTTTTTGCTTTACGTCCAAAGGCTTCAGGTTTATTATTTTCTTTGAGGTATCATCAAATAGAAGGGTTAAAACACCAAATTCATCTTGGTTGCTAAATTCAACAAGTACTCTCGTGGTATTTGGTGGTGTACTATTTCCTTCAATTGTGGAAAACGTCTTTTCAGATTTCATAAGAGAATACTCCAAATGTTCTCCAAAATTACTAACAATTAAATGTCTAAATCCTGGAAGTCCAGCTTTAATTGAATCGATAAGTGCGTTTTGATCCATTGGCTGTTCTATTGCAAATAAATCAATACACTTATCATAATCTTCATTAATTACCGCTTCTACAAATTCTTCAGTTGTGTTCTTATATTTGAATGGGTTACTGATAAATTCACAGCTTGTTAGTGCAAAAATTATTAGTATCAGAATTATAACGTGTCTATTTTTCATTGTTTCTTATTGATGGTAACGGTTGGCTATACCTGACGTGCCAGCAGTTTGGCTTTGAGGGTTTGGCTCTGCTGGCATGGACGGATAGCCGTTGTTGATCGCAGTCTATTTTTTATTTTCGAATCTTTTTTCAACGAACGGAAGTTATCATTTTTTCCCAACAATTTGGCAGCGACGTTCTTAATTTTTCTGTTTTGGTGCGTTTTGGTTTCCGGGTTTGGTTTCCGGGTTTTGATTTTAAATTCTCTGCCAATTTGCGTGGAAACCGATTTGCCGTGTTCCCAAGCTAATGAACTGACCTTTTCATTTTACTGACTATTTTCGGCGTTCGATTCGCACAAATTTTCGTTCCGTTTTCCTGTTCGCGAGATCAACTCTTTTTCTAAATTTTTCTGATTGCGATCAACG
>CAZKDA010000003.1:27803-51877 GCA_964551455.1 uncultured Saprospiraceae bacterium | reverse complement strand
TCCGTTTGGTTCTTAACAGGGAAATTCCACAAAAGCTTTGGGGTCAACCATTAAGATCATGAAAGAATCCGGCGCCCATGCGGTAAAGCTGGAAGGCGGTGTGGAGATCGAAGAATCCGTGCGACGCATCTTGTCTGCCGGTGTGCCGGTGATGGGACATTTGGGGCTTACCCCTCAATCCATTTACAAGTTTGGCACATACACCGTCAGGGCAAAAGAAAAGGCAGAAGCAAAAAAACTCATGGAAGATGCAAAAGCCCTTGAAGAAATGGGTTGCTTTGCGCTTGTGCTGGAAAAAATCCCTGCAAAGCTTGCACGGCGCGTGACCGAAAGTCTGAATATTCCAACGATCGGCATCGGCGCCGGATCTTATGTCGATGGACAGGTGTTGGTGACCCATGACTTGCTCGGGTTGACCAAAGATTTTCAGCCACGATTTTTGCGACGGTATCTGGAACTGTTTGATACAATAAAAGCAGCAACGGAACAGTATATTAAGGATGTAAAAAGTGGAGATTTTCCAAACGAAAAAGAACAATACTGATCTGTCCGTTTGTCTTAAAAATATCGTCGCCGGATGTTAAAAAAAATATTGATCGTCGTACTGATCGCCTGCGTTATCGCCGGTTTTTTGGGTTATGAAAAATACGAAAAAGTATTTGGCCCGAATGTGCCTTCACAGTTAAAAAGTGAATTTTTGTTAATACCTACCGGATCGGCTTTCGACGATTTGCTGGAGATATTGAAAAACGAACAATTCATCATCGATGAAGCCTCTTTCGTTTGGGTAGCTGAACTGATGAAATTCAAAAAACCCGAAATGAAGGCTGGCCGTTATAAAATCGAACCCAACTGGAGCAATCATCAACTCATCAGCCACCTGCGAAACGGCAAACAAGCCACCGTGAAAGTGATCCTCAACAATGAAAGGCTCCCGGAAGATGTGGCTTCAAAAGTTGCAAAAGTCATTGAAGCGGACTCCACTGAAATTATCGGAATACTTCAAGACAAAGCCTTCCTCAGCGAATTCGGCCTGACTCCGGAAACCGCTATGACTGCTTTTATACCGAACACTTATGATTTTTATTGGAATTCCGATGCTGAAGATTTTTTCAGGAGGATGATCGGCGAAAATGATAAATTCTGGAACAAAGACAACCGGCTGGAAAAAGCCCGAAGCCTCTCATTTTCCAAAGAAGAAGTTTATACCCTCGCCTCCATTGTGGAGAAAGAAACCAACCAAAATGATGAAAAGAAAAGGATGGCAGGCGTTTATCTCAACCGGTTGCGGATCGGTATGCCGCTCCAGGCTGATCCTACCGTCGTATTTGCAACGCGGGACTT
Source organism: uncultured Saprospiraceae bacterium (assembly GCA_964551455.1). GTDB lineage: Bacteria > Bacteroidota > Bacteroidia > Chitinophagales > Saprospiraceae > JAHDHW01. The sequence continues at coordinate 50,533 of CAZKDA010000003.1, read as the reverse complement.
TTTAGCCAAGCGTGTACTCCACCGCCACACCCAATTCGACTCACCTTATAATACTTATATGTATGGCGGGCTGCCTCCCGGCCCCATCTCTATGGCTTCTATCGTCAGCATCGATGCCGTCTTGAACGCTGAAAAGCATGATTACCTGTATTTTTGCGCCAAAGGCGACGGCACCGGCTATCATGCTTTTGCGAAGACCCTGGCAGGACACAACGAAAACGCCAGGCGATATGCTAAAAATCTGAAGGAAAGAGGTAAAAGATAAACGGTGATCATTGTGGCTGATGCGGCAAAACCGTTTCCCGGATCAGCTTCAACTGGGTTCCTTTTTGATTGGATGGCGTGTTGCCCAGCCAGACCATGCGGTCGCCCTGCCCTTGTATCCGCCACTGGGGATTGAAACCATCGGGTTGTTGGAATTCAAGAAGGATGAATTTGGTGGATGCATCGTAGCTCCATTTTCCGGCGTTGTTCGATTCCTGCCATTTTCCGCTGGTAAAGGTATTGTCGCGTTTCAGATTGAACCATCTGCCTTCAAATTCGGCGGCAAGCTCTTCTTTACTTTCTGCTCCGCTACCCAACGCGAATTGTATCACCCATAAACCGACATAAGGCGCATCAGGACTGGCTGTGTAATGGCCTGGTTCGGAAGGTGTTTCGCTTTGACTGGTGGTTGGTTGATTTTCCTGGCTTTCCTGGGAACCGGTGTTGTTGGTTTCATTTCCACAATTTGTAAAAAGGAAGGCGATAAGCAAAATCCATAAGATATTTTTCATAGAGTGTTTTCCTTTAAAGTTTAAAATATTATGTGTTCAATTATGAAAAGGCATGAATGAGTTGTTGAGTTGTTAACATCTGGTGTCTAAAGTCTAATGTCTGGCATCTAAAGTCTAATGTCATCATTACTTCCAAAACTTCGCCATTTATACTTGTTTCGGAATAAATTTCGGATATTGAAAATATAAAAATTCGAATAATTTTAAATGCTGGACAATTTTAAAAATTTTATCAAAAAAGAAAAGCTGTTTGGAAAAAACCAAAAAATCCTGCTGGCTGTCAGCGGTGGGATAGACTCTGTGGTGATGAGTTTTTTGTTTAAATCCGCCGGGTACGAATTCGGCATAGCGCATTGCAATTTCAAACTTCGCGGTAAGGAATCCGACCTCGACGAGGAGTTTGTAAAACAATTGGCTGAAAAGCTGAAAGTACCCTTTCACAGCATAAGTTTCGATACGGAAAAAATTGCAGCCAGACAGAAAAAATCCATTCAGGTGGCAGCCCGGCAGTTGCGGTATCAATGGTTTGAAACGCTCCTCAATGAATTCGGTTACCACGCGGTTGCAACGGCTCACCATGCCAGCGACAGTATCGAAACCGTTTTGTACAATTTTACAAAAGGTTGCGGGATTAGGGGATTGCACGGCATCGCACCGAAAACAGGAAAGATCGTCCGGCCATTGCTATTTGCCTATCGAACTGAGATCGAACAATTTGCTGCAAAGCAAAAAATTGCCTTCAGGGAGGATTCCTCCAACTTGTCGGAAAAATATATGCGCAACAAAATCCGGAAAAAGATCATCCCGGTTTTAACCGGGATCAATCCGGCTTTCGAAAAAACGGCTGTGGAAACCATCGGAAACTTGCGGGAAACAGAAGCTGTTTTCGATTGGGCTATCGAAAGGATCCGGAACGAAGTGGTCGAAGAGATCAACGATCTGATCCGCATCAGGTACACCGATATCCCGCAGGAAGGTATCAGCACTATTTTGTACGAATTGCTCAAACCTTTTGGCTTCAACCCAGGGCAGTGCCGGCAAATTTTATTCGACGAGCATGCACAAAGCGGGGCTGCGTTTTTTTCGGAAAGCCATCGATTGGTTATTGCCCGAAAATATTATGTCATTGATAAAATTGAAACCAAAAATGAGTTGCTTTTTTCGATAACCCCGGAAACGGAACGCGTCGTGCTGGAAGACCTTGAATTCGTTTTTGAAATTTTAAACGAATTGCCTGACGGTGTTTCAAAAGATAGCAGCATCGCACAACTCGATTTTGAACGCCTGGAATTTCCATTGCTGCTGCGAAAATGGAAGCCGGGAGATCATTTCCAGCCCCTCGGTATGAACGGGAAAAGACAAAAACTCCAGGATTTTTTTACACACCGGAAACTGTCGATCCCTGAAAAAGAAAAGATTTGGATACTGGAAAGCAATGGCAATATTTGCTGGGTTGCAGGGCTGCGTATCGACGAGCGTTACAAAGTCAGGAGCGATACAAAAAAATATTTGCAAATAACCCTAAAAAAAACCCGCTGATCTGCGAAAATCAGCGGGCCGGTTGCTGGAAATTTATGCTTGTTTAGAGATTCACTTTTTTTATTTCTCCATTTACATTAGTGACAACATAAGCGCCGTGAAAGCCTTTGCTGAAAGCTATTTCCTTAGCTCTCTTGGCTGCATCGGGCGATGAAAAACCAGTTAAAAAAATAATGGTAAAATCGCCGCTTCGCCGTTGCTCGATCACTCCGAGGTCACTGACTTTCGAGGCATCGAAAAAACTAAGGTTTTTGTAAGCAGCCAACCGAACCATGTACTCTGTGGTTTCAGTCGAACCTGATGGGGTGGTTTCTTCCGGCAAGGCGGTTTCTTCCTTAACGGTCGTTCGGGCGTTGGTCGTATTTTCAGCTTCGCGGTGGAGGTCATAGACTTCCACGCCTTCGGTATCTTCGAGATTTTCTTTTACAATGAAAGCTTTGGGAAAGCCTTTTTGGTTTATTTTTTTGAGCGCGTCTTCGGCTTCCTCGCGGTTTTCAAATATACCTACCCTCACCTTTTTGAATCCGTTTTCCGGGCGGCTGTAAAGATTGCCCAGGTTTTCCAAACCTTTAAACATCGCCGTATTAACCGGCTGGTCACCCTGGGACGCTGCAATCTGAACAGCAAAACCTTCCATTAAAACTTCCTCTTCTTCCACAATTTCGGAGGAGGATATCCCGGAGGCAGCTTCTTCGGTTGGCGTGTCAACGTTCATGTTGTCCAATTGCGTGGTGCTCGGCATAAAAGAAATGACTCCGAGAATGGTTTTATCCATGCCTTCGTTGGCTGTTGAAACCATATTCTGCGTATCGACAAAACCGGCTTTTGAAAAGCGGATGAAATACGTTCGGTTGGGCTGCAAGGCCAGGTCGTAGTTTCCATTTTCATCCGTGATCGTTTCCGTCCGTTCGCCGGTTTGCTGATCGGTAACCCTGATGCGTACTTCCCCGACTGAGCGGTTGTTGGTAGCATTGACGACTTTACCAAAGTACCTGTCGGCTTCGCGCGTGAGGGTTATGTCAATATTTTGTGCTTTTTTACGACCGTCGGAAACCAGCGTAAAGCGTTGTTCAATAAATCCTTCTTTTTTCACAACTGTTTCACAACTCAGGCCGGGCAAGGCTTCAAAGCTGTATTGCCCTTTTTCATCGGTATAAAATACGGGTTCGCCGCAGGCCGAAAAATCAATGGAAGCGCCTGCCACAGGCTGGTTGTTCGCGGCATTTCTCACCGAGATCAACACTTTGTCGGACAGTTGTGAAAATTGGTAAATATCTTCGTTTCCTTTTCCGCCAGGGCGATTCGAGGTGAAATATCCGAGGTTGTGACGGCTGTTGTAGATCAGGCCGTAATCATCGTGAGAAGAATTGACGGTATTGCCCAGATGCGTAAGATTGCTCCAGTTGCCACTGGTTTGTGTAGCTTTAAAAATATCAAACCCACCCAGGCCGGCGTGCCAGTCGGAAGCGAAATACAAAGTTCCGTTTTCGACAAAAGGGGTGATCTCGTTTCCGGGTGAATTAACCGTAGGCCCCAGGTTTTTTGGCGTTGACCAGCTATTTCCGGTTTTCACGGAAACGTAGAGATCATATCCGCCATAACCCTCCGGGCGGTTGGAGGCAAAATACATCTTCGTGCCATCTTCATTGAGATAAGTGAAACCCGAAGAGAAACCGCTGCCGTTGTGGGCGAATGGTTTTGCATCTCTCCAGTCGCCACCGGCGATCACTTCGGCAATATAAATACTCATTTCCATACCGCTGGAGGGAATTTGCCGGGTTCCGTTTACGAAGTTATTTTTCGTATAAGCCACCCATTTTCCGTCGCCGGAATAAGAAACCGGCCCTACGCCGTAATCATTTGAAAAGTCGCTCCGTAGAAAAACGGGTTGGCGGAGGTAGCCGTTTTCATCCTGTGAAGTAATAAAAAGCTGGTTTTTGGCCTCCCCTGTCCAGTTGGAACCTTGCTTATCATTTCCCCTTTTGATATCTGTTCGCGAAGAAGCATAAACCACCTGATCGCTGTAAAAGGCAGCGCCAAAATCTGCTGCGGCCTCATTGAGATACTCCCGTTTTACGCGATACAAAGCCGAAACGCCTTGCATGGAAATGGCAAAGTCGCAGTTGCCGGCATAGTGAGCGCCTTTGTCCGGATTAGTTTCGGCATAAGTCAGAAACCAATTTCGGGCTTCCGCGTAGTTGCCCTGGTTCATCAGCGCCTGACCAAGCTGGAAGTAAGTTTCGGGGTTAACGCCCTCCACTTTAACGGCTTTTTGATACCAGTTTACCGCCTGGTCGATCTGGTTAAGATGGAAATGACAACTGCCGATTTTAGATAATGCTTCGACATTATTCGGTTCTGCTGCGATGACCTCCTGGTAGGATTTAATTGCCAGGTTGAAGGCATAAAGTTCGAATTCTTTGTTGGCTTTTTGCAGGTTTTGCGCCTGAAGGCCGGGGAGAAACAAAGCCATTTTTATGATGATGGCTGAAGTTAAAATGTGTTTCATAATTAAGGTTTCCGGTTGTTGTGAAAAATATCTTTATAAAATCCGGTTTTCAGGTTTAAATTTCCGGTTGCTTTTATCAAGGTAATTATCTGTGGGTCAAAACGCACAGCAATACTGTGTTTAATATAATGCCTTTCGGCAAATTCATTTTTCCGCTGATCTTAAACCATCGGAAATCTTTTCGTTTCGATCTCTCGCTCAATAATTTAGAGGCAATAATTACAAAATTACACCAAATCATTCAAATATAAGCGATCAGTAACAAAATCAAAACAGAATTGCGCCATTGTTGTTTCTCCGTTTTCTTTTCGGAATATTGCAATGCCGGAGAAACTGTTTCCTTTTTACTGAAAATTCCAACCTGTGAAAGTATTGAAATCGCTGGCAACGCACAATTGAACAAAGAATATCTTTGACCATTTTTCATCCGTCAGCTTAACCGGTTTGGCTAGCATTAGGTTAACAACTGATGCCGTGGTTTAATAAAACTTTAACGGGTAGAGGCCGGAACTACAACCTTGAAGGTTTGAGGAAACCTTCAAGGTTGTGGCCGGACAACGCTCCAAAATTCCTGTAACAAAAATCAACATTTTGGAACGGCATTTGGCTTTGAACAATCAGGTGGAACGGCATTTTTTTATTTTTACAAATGGCACGTTCCTGTCCGTGAGAGGATTAGCGAGATTTTATTTTTGAAACAACATGAATGACAAATACCCTGTGAAAGTACTCATCGTCATAGCCATATTGTCGATGCCAGGTTTTGTAGCGGCACAATCCGGAACCGAAGAAGACCCATTCACAGCTTTGGGACAAGCCTGGCATGTTCCAACTTCCGGCATTTACCATTTCGATATCGAGGACGTTTCCTTTTCAACTTACGTGGAAGCGTCCGATGGCTGGGTGCTGATGGCATCGGGAAATTCAACCACTGACGAATCGTTTTATTCCACGACCACTTCACTGACTTTGCAATCCGATGAGATGTTGCCAACATCCATTTACACTTCAGCACTCGTAACCGCTGTGAGGATGAATGCTACGGCAGGCCCCAATATGCCCTTCGATGTACAGTCTTCCGCTACAGGTGTGCTGGCTAATTTGAAAAACAACACTACCCTTTCCGCCGGAACGAATTACGGAGACTGGACAGGAGATGGAACAGGTTTCTTGCAAAGGGCATGCCCTGGCAATAGTAAACCTTTGAGCACACATATTTATCATGCCTGCGGGTATGGAACTAATATGCACTGGCAGGTCGGACAGTTTACCGATCACGAAAGAACTTCTCTCGGAGATCCAAAAAATAATCTCAATTTGTGGATCCGGGCAGATGCTGTGGCTTTACCGGTAGAATTGATTGGATTCAAAGTTGCCCGAATTGACAGCGATGTCGAACTTAGTTGGCAAACCGCATCGGAAACCAACAATGATTTTTTTACCGTCGAACGCTCCGCCGATGGTAAAAACTGGGAATCACTGTCCAAAATAAAGGGCGCCGGGAATTCCGCTGCCACATTGAGCTACCGCACGATCGATGAAAATCCCTTGCCGGGAGTGGTTTATTATCGAATTAAACAAAATGATTTCGACGGTCAGTTTTCTTATTCTCCTGTCAGATCAATCCTTGTTGACTGGCTTCAGCTTCCCGTTGTTATTTTTCCCAATCCTTCAAATTCTCAAATTACTATTACTTGCACTAAGGACGAGCTGTCCATGCTGAAAATTTTCGACCAGTTTGGCCGTAATCTCACTAAGCTGACCAAAGTCATTTCAACCGGCGACAATTCAACAACCCTCGATATCTCTGCTTTACCCACGGGATTGTATATCGTCAAAACAAGATCGACTGCACATATTTTGTATAAGGAATAGTCGATGCCAAAAATCAGATTTCCAAAAAAAGACTAAAATCAGTGGAGAGGAATGATGGGTTAGGAGTTAAAAGTAATAAGGTTACAAACCCATAGCCCACAACCCACGAAGTCCAAAAAATAAAAGTTGGTTGTTTTTGCGAAAAAAATAATGGTTTCTTTCTATCTTAAAATTTCTTTTGTCAGATTGCAGTCAACAATAAGTGAATGCGCTGGTGTAAAGAAAAAATAAAGCGGCTAAATTTGTTTTTGCCTGTGTATAAAAAACGATAAATGACTTGAAAGGAATGAGATCATTATTAAAGTTTACATTTTTATTTTTGATATTTTTTGGTTGCCTGGATTTTGCCTCTGCTCAGGAGTTGAACCACGTACTCGGAGATATTCTGGTCAAAATAGATAAAAGGGAAAGGATAGATAACCTCGTTGAAAAATTCCAGCATTTTCAAGGAAAACCCACCCGCCTTCGGGTCGTAAACCAGCCTTCCCGCCCGATGAATATCTGGCTTTTACATTTTGACCACAACACCATCCATGAATACCATTTTCTGGAATTTTTACGACGCCAGTCAGGCATTGAAGTCGCCCAGTTCAACCACCTGGTCACCATGCGGCAAACCACACCCAACGACAATTTATTCGGCAATCAATGGCAATACGTCAATGATGGTTCCAACGGCGGCGTCGTCGATGCAGACATCGACGCCGACCTCGCCTGGGATATCACCACCGGAGGCCTTACCGCCGATGGCGACACGATCGTCGTGGCAGTTCTGGATGGCGGGATCAATCTTAGCCACCAGGACTTTGAAGACAATCTTTGGGTCAATCACGGCGAAATTCCGGGTGACAACATCGATAATGATAATAACGGCTACACTGACGATTACCTCGGCTGGAACCCTAATTCCAACACTGACAACATTTCGGGTGGCTCGCACGGAACCGCCGTAGCCGGAATCATCGGCGCCAAGGGAAATAACACCATTGGCGTTACGGGAGTCAACTGGAATGTCAAGATCATGGTGATAAAAAATGATTTCAACACCAATGAAGCTGCAGTGCTGGCTGCTTACACTTACCCTCTCGTGATGCGCCAAAAATACAACGAAACCAATGGCGCAGAAGGCGCATTCGTGGTGGCGACCAATGCTTCGTGGGGAGTGGATTTCGGCCAGCCGGAAGATGCTCCCTTGTGGTGTGACTTTTACGATACGCTGGGTGTCGCCGGCATTTTGAGTTGTGGCGCGACTATCAACTCCAACCAGAATGTCGATGAAGTTGGAGACCTGCCAACGGCCTGCCCCAGCGATTACCTGATCTCCGTAACGAATACCAACCGCTAGAATAACAAAGTAAACCAGGCAGGCTACGGCGCCACCACCATCGACCTCGGAGCGCCCGGCGCTGAAGCTTACACTACGAGTAATAACAACTCTTATGCTCCATTTGGAGGCACTTCGGGCGCTACGCCTCACGTCACCGGCGCGATTGCCCTGTTGTATTCCGCACCATGCAGCAACCTGATCGCCCTGGCCAAAGCCAACCCCGCAGCCGCAGCGCTCCAGGTCAAAGATTATATCCTCAATGGCGTCGATCCCAATGCCAGCCTCAATGGAATAACCGTGACCGGTGGCAGGCTGAACCTTTTCAACAGCCTAAGTTTATTGCTGGATGATTGCGGCCCATGCCCGCAGGCAGTATCACTCAACGCTTATGATATCACAGGTACTCAGGCATTGCTCGACTGGACGCCCGGAATAAATTCTATCGGTTCCATCATTCGTTGGCGAAAAATGAGTAGCCCAATCTGGATCACTGTAAACGATGCAGAACCTCCCTATTTGTTTGAAGGAACCGACGCCTGTACAGAATACGAATTCCAGATTGATGCAGTTTGTGAAAATGAAAACAGCGGTTTTACGGAAAGCTATTTTTTTATAACGGATGGCTGCTGTGATCCTCCGCATACAATAATTGCAGATGTAACCAGTAATACTTCCGCTACTATTACCTGGAATTCCGTGCTCGCAGCTGACACCTACACCGTATTTTTAAATGGCCCGGGAGGAATTGTCGAATATCCGAACATAACCGAAACCAGCTTTGACATCAACACGCTTTTTATTTGCTCAAGTTACTCTGTTGGGGTTTATTCGATTTGTGGCGGTGAAATATCAGCGCCTCCCGAATTTGTGTTTTTCTCAACTCAGGGTTGCGGCCCCTGTACCGATCTCGATTATTGCGCATCGGAAGGAGAAAGCACCCAATACGAATGGATCAATAGCGTCCGAATCGATTTCTTTACAAACATTTCAGGGGATGACGGCGGCTATGGCGATTACACCGGAACCGCGATCGACCTGATGACTTTTAACAGTTATGAAATCACCCTCACTCCCGGTTTTAGTGAAATGGCTTATGGTGAATACTTCAAGGTATGGATCGATTTCAATCAGGATGGCAATTTTGAAGAACCCGATGAACTCGTTTTTGATCCAGGGATGAGTAGCGACCAGCCAACCATCGGAAATATATTAATACCTGGCAACACTCCGCCCGGAATTACAAGGATGCGCGTCGGAATGCGCTGGGGAGGTCAGAACGGCACCCTGACCCCGCCGCCATGCGGTGATTTTCCTAGTGGGGAAGTAGAGGACTATTGCGTCAACATCATTCCCGGAGAGCCATCAGGTTGTGATTTGCCGACCGCTCTCGACACCCTCGATCTCACCACAAATGAGACCTTTATCATCTGGGAAGATGACTCAGACGATCATATCGATCACAACCTGAGGTATAAAAAAACATCAGAATCGACATGGACAATTGTGGAAAATGTGTCCGCACCACTTGCTCTTTTCGGCCTTGAAGAATGTGTAGAATACGAAGTGCAGGTAGAAGCGAATTGTGCCGATGGCACAACAACCAGTGGATACACCGAGAGCTTTAACTTTTTTACTAAATGCGGTTCAAATGTTAATGAGCTTCCGGATTCCCGCCAATTTTCCGTTTATCCCGTACCGTTTACAGACTATCTTGCCGTGGAGTTTTATTTACAAAAAACCACAGATATCCGGTTTGATCTGTTTAGTACCAATGGACAAAAGATCAGCACTTCTTTTTTTGAAACCCTCGGACAAGGCAGCCATAAAGTTTTCATTAAAAACCTCGAATCCGTTCCTGCGGGTGTCTATTTTTTGAAAATGCTGACTTCTGATGATTCCGTAAAAATTAAAAAAGTGATCAAATATTAAGGAATGTTCGCCAATAAATTCCTTTGCGGTAAAAAATGAGAAATCAGAGTTGTACCGTTTTTCATTTTTAAAAAATAAATCCTGCTTTTGATACGACTACGATTAATTCAACCACTCACATGAAATTTCCAACCAAATACTTTTTGTTTTTAACAGCCTTCTTTTTGTTTCAAAACATTCAAGCACAACAACTGGATCACATCCTCGGAGATGTTTTGATACAAATTCCCGACAAGGCTACACCAGATAATTTAGTCAGAGAATTACAAAATTTCAATGGAAACCCTACCAGTCTCATCGTGGTGAGAAAGCTCAGAACGGTCAGGAATATCTGGCTGCTCAACTTCGATCACAACCAGATCAATGAAAATCATTTCCTTGCATTTTTGAGGGATCATCGTTCAGTTGAACTTGCACAGTTCAATCATTTGCTCACAGAAAGACAAACCATTCCGGACGATCCGCAGTTTTTCCAGCAATGGCACTGGGTGAACGATGGCTCCGGCAACGGAACTTTCGACGCAGACGTGGACGCTGATCTCGCCTGGGATATCACCACCGGTGGAACCACCATCCAGGGCGACGAAATCGTTGTTTGTGTCATGGAAGGCGCCAATCGCAACCACGAAGACCTTCAGGGAAACCTCTGGTTCAACCCCTATGAAATACCCGGTGATAACATCGACAACGACAACAATGGATATATCGACGACATCGGCGGCTGGAACAATGCTCAAAACAACGGGAACATTCCAACCTCTGGCCACGGAACCGCCGTTTCCGGTATGATCGGCGCCAAAGGCAACAACAACCTCGGCGTGACCGGCATCAACTGGAATGTCAAGATCATGCACGTCAACGTCGGTTCTTTGAATGATGCAAATGTGATGGAGGCATACACCTATCCGCTCATCATGCGCCGCAAATACAATGAATCCGGAGGCGCCGAAGGAGCATTTGTAGTTGCTACCAATGCTTCATGGGGCATCGATGGCGGCCAGCCTTCGGAAGCTCCGCTGTGGTGTAACATCTACGATGACCTGGGCGCCGAAGGGGTTTTAAATTGTGGCGCTACCGCTAATGTCGATTGGGATATCGATGCCGTAGGTGATCTGCCTACAGCCTGCCCTAGTGAATTTATGGTCTCCGTGACCGCAACGAACAATTCTGATCTGCGGACTTTTTCCGCCTACGGCCTGAACCATGTTGATCTAGGCGCTCCCGGAAGCAATGTTTATACTTTGAGTGGAAACGGTTACAACAGTACGAGCGGTACCTCCTTTGCCTCGCCGCTCACCGCCGGCGTGATTGCTTTGCTCTATTCGGCACCTTGCAACAATATCGGCCAATTGGCGCTCAGCGATCCGCAGGGCGCGGCTTTACTGATACGCGACTATCTTTTCAATGGCGTTGATCCCACTCCGCAACTACAACTCGAAACCGTTACTGGAGGCAGAGTCAATGTGTTTAACAGTTTACAACTGCTCATGCAGGACTGCGGCGGTTGTTCCGTTCCTTATGCGCTCAATGCGACCAATGTTATCGATACCAGCGCCCTATTGAGTTGGTATCAGGCCGATTCCGTGATCTCCGTCGAATTGCGATACCGATTGGCAGATGACACCACTTGGACGATTGTGCAGGATGCTGTCAGCCCCTTCCTGCTTTCCGGATTGGCGGGCTGCGATGATTATGTTTTCCAGGTGGCAGGAATGTGTGGCGATACCTCGACGGCATTTTCCGATAGTTTTGCTTTCAGTACCGAAGGTTGTTGTTTTGCTCCCGGAAATATCATTATCAATCCGATTTCCGACGACGAGATCGAAATTGTCTGGGATTCGGCTTACGCAGCATTGGGATATATCGTCCACTTCAAAGATCAAAACGCTACGGAATGGAACAGCCAGACTGTCAATGTTTCCTCCGCTGCATTTGGTGATCTTTCAGTTTGTACAATTTATGAGTTTGAACTCGCCACGCTCTGTACTCCCGATTCAGTCAGCGAATTTTCACAAACCCTGGTTTACACAATGGATTGCCCCTGCGATCTGCCGCTTACCGTTGATACCGTTGATGTGTTCACCGACAATGCCACGATCGTTTGGGATGCCTGCGAAAATGCTGATACTTACCTCCTGCGGTACCGAAGGTTTGGACTGGTGGATTGGCAATATTTTCAAACCAACGATCTTTTCCAGATCATTGACAGCCTCTTGCCCTGTACCTTTTATCAATACCAGATACAAACAGTATGTCCCATTGCCAACAGCGATTTTTCTATTCCCAAAAATTTTAAAACAGACTGTATTTCAAGCAATATAGAATTGGAAACGATTTCGGATATCGGAATTTACCCAAACCCGTTTACCAATAAATTATTGCTCGAATTCGAACTCGCTGCACCAAAAGACATCATAATCCGGCTTTACAACCCAGCCGGCCAACTGATGGTCGCTCAATATCATGACCAGTTAGCGCAGGGACACAATCAACTGTTGATTGAAAACCTGGATCATTTGGCAAAAGGGATCTATTTTTTGAAAATGAATATCGACGGGCAGTTCGTTGTGAGGAAGATCGTAAAGGATTAGGTGATGGGGTGATTAGGTTGATTTGCAAATTAGCAAATTAGCAAATCAACAAACCAACAAATTAGCAAATCCGCAAATCCGCAAATCATACTTTTACCGCCATGAAAAATTCCTTTCCACTTTTTCAATCACTGTTATTTCTAACTCTTCTTTTTGTACAAACTGCCTGCAATCAAGGCGTTAAACCCGATCCTAAAGCGGTTGTCGCAGTGAATTGCATCGACTCCACAAAAATAGACCCCATGCGGGGATGCCCCAGGAATTACGATCCCGTGTGCGGCTGCAATGGCAAAACGTACAGCAACGAATGCACCGCCGAAGCTGCGGGCGTCACCCGCTGGGAAAAGGGCGAATGCCCCTGCATCATGGAAAGTCTGAAAGACTCTGATGGCATCTGCACCAAAGAATACAATCCCGTGTGCGGCTGCGATGGAAATACTTACGGAAACGAGTGCATGGCCAGCAAAGCCGGACTGACGAAATGGACGAAGGGAGCTTGCCTTACCGATTCAACCGATTGCATTGATCCTAACAAAATATCACTCCGCCCCTGCCCGATGCACTACGATCCGGTGTGCGGATGCGATGGAAAAACCTACGGCAATTCATGTCAGGCAGAAGTTGCCGGGGTAACGAAATGGACACCAGGAGCCTGCGGAGCCGAAATATGCATCGACAGCAGCAAGATCGATCCTACACGCGGATGCCCCAGGAATTACGACCCGGTGTGCGGCTGTGATGGCAAAACATACTCAAACGATTGCATCGCCGAAGCCGCCGGCGTCACTCGTTGGTTCAAAGGGAAATGCGAAGGCTGTTATGTTCCCGTTCCGGTTAAAAAGCCCTGCACCAGAGAATACAAACCCGTATGTGGTTGCGACGGAAAAACTTACAGCAATGCCTGTGAAGCCGGAAATGCCGGGATCAAGTCTTGGTCAGACGGTGTTTGTCCCGAAAGCTGCATTGACGAAAGCAAGATCGACCCGGATGGCGTTTGTACCATGATCTACGCGCCGGTGTGCGGTTGCGACGGAAAAACCTACGGCAATGCCTGCGAAGCCGAAAAAGCCGGCGTCACTCGCTGGACGGATGGAGAATGTGAATGAGGAAGATGTTAGATTCCAGATGTCAGACCTGCCCGACACCTGCCTGACCTGCCTGCCAAGAGCATTCAGGCAGGCGGCTAAGGCAGGGCCAGGCGGGTTTCAGAACTTGTGACACTGATGCGTCGGGGTTATTTCAGACAACTGAACTTCTGCCTGAGAATTTTGATGGGTTATCAATCCTGATCCTGTGGTGTAATGCCTTCAAGTTCAAATTTCGTGATGTAAAGGTTTAAACTTCCGACAGCCTTGACAGTTCCTTCCAGACGTTCTGCTTTTACTTCCGGGTTTTCTACTTTCAAATGATCCAGTTCACCGTGCAGGAAAACGTGGTCGGTGATCTCAAAGTTTTTAAGTCTTTGACGGATCTGGGTCATGATCGCTGGGGTAGTATTTTCCAGCATCGAGCGCAATTGCTTTTCCAGTTTTTTTTCGATCATTTGATGTGTTAACCAATCGATCAATCTCCATGTTAAACTCCGGGTATTTAGTGTGTAGTCAAGGAGTTTACAACCTTGTTCATTTTTTTCTTTTTCTAAAAATGGTGCGATTTTTAACAAAACCCATCCATTGAAACTTCCATCCAACAGAAGTTCTGCAATTATGTTTTTATCCTCTCCTTTTAATTTGACATCAATTACCTGAGCGGTCATCATGTATTTTGAAAAGCTTTTACCGGCAAGGAATTTTTTTACAATTATCTCAGCTTCGCGAAAGCCAATGAGTGCATCGAGATGTAACGAAAAATCTTCACCTGCTTCAGCAAATTGCGAAAAAAGCGGTAGGGGGGCAGGAGATTGCAAAGCCGGTTTTTCTCCGAGGACTATTTGTATCATCGCTTTCATGGAAATCGTGCTTTTGATAAATTTTCCAACAGCGTTGAGCGGCGACATTCCCATGCTTTTGGGGCGTATTTTCAACCACGCATGGAAGGTATCGTGCAGCACCAGTTGCGATTGAAGCGCCAGCCAGGCTTTGTTCACGTAGCTTTGCAGGTCGATGATCTTAGCCAGTTCAGTGTCGATAGCAGCACACAGTCGTTTTTTTCTTTTTCTCAAAATTGTGTTCACCACGAGCTTCACCGGGAGGCCGAACAGCCCGACGCGCAAAACCGGTTTTTCCAGCCAGGAAAATTCTGTGATCGCGGTTTGTGTGCTCAATTTCCAGTCCGGCTCAATGGAAATTTCCGAGGACAAGTTGAGCAAAATTTCCCCCGTTGCCTCCACTTCGAGGGCAGTTGCAGGCATGAACTTTTTGATGTGAATTTTTAAAGGCAACGTATAACCGATACGGCTGTGGCCAAAAGTCAGCGCGATTTCCTTTGTTTTTTCAGCTTTGATGCGAAGTGTTTTGTCATTTGTCGCAACCTTGAAATCTGATCTTTGAAACGCATCATCGATCAACTGGTTGACTGCTTTCCGGATGGTTTCAATTTCTGCGCTGACCGGGATGTTGATCTGTGAAAATTTTTCCGCTGCCATTGTTTTATCAAAATGAGAAATTTGATCTTTCAATTTTAACAAATCAACCCGGATAAAGTGTTTTTACAGCTACTTTATTTCCTTTTTGGAGCTTTTTTGAATGAAATTCAGGTCTAAAAACAGATTTTTTTAAAAAAAAATTTATTTCATTTTAATGGTTTTACATTTAGTTAAAATCACTTTTTCGCTGCGTTATTATGACGCTAAAGAAATTAATTAATGTAAAATAGATTTTTATAAATATTATTTATTATAATAATAAATATTTAATTCTTACAATGATTAAAAAATGTTCTTGGATTGCCAGTAGAATCTTTAGATTATTGTATTGTGATTGAAAGACAAGTGAGGGGATTGAATAAAAATGCTGGTTGGAAGAAACTGGCATAATTTAAAAAAAGGATATGTTCATGGGATTATAATTTGTTGTAGGTGAGTTGTATTATCCCACCCCGGGATAATACAACTTTTCACTTTCTTCAAAGAAAACCATGTCAAAGATATTAACAGCTATCAGATTCAATAATTACCCAAAAAAATGATAGCACCGTTAAGATTTCGGATATGTTCATGGGATTATAATTTGTTGTAGTTAGTCGTATTGTCCTCCCCCCCTTTTTGGATAATACGGCTTTCTTTTTTTAGGAAACTCCCTTCCGAATCGTTTCAGTTTCTTTAGCTTGCTCTCAAACCTGAAAACGTTTTGACTACTTAACAATAATACCTGTCAAAATTCAATAGACTCACCGGATTTTTCCAGATTCAGGCAAAAAACCAAAACAAATGAAATCAAAAGTAGAAAAAGAAAAATACCTTGCTTTTTTACGCGGGATCAACGTGGGAGGACACCACAAAGTCCCGATGGCCGATCTGCGCAAGGAAATGGAAAAGTTGGATTGCAAACAGGTAGTTACCCTGCTGAATTCTGGCAATATCATATTTGAGGCGGCAGCACAGGATACAGAAAACCTTGAAAAAACAATCGCATCGCATTTGGAAAAAACCTTTGGCTTTCCAATTCCTACGATCATAAGAAAAGCGGAATCGATCCGGGAGTTGTTGCAGGACGATCCGTTCAAAGATGTAAAAGTTACCAAAGATATCCGGCTGTATGTCTCGTTTTTGCAAAAGGATGTTGAGGCGGATTTGAAGCTGCCCTGGACTAGCCCGGATCAATCCTACAAGATCATTGACAAAAAAGATAAAACGATTATCAGTATTTTGGACCTTTCAACTTCCAAAACCCCCAAAGCGATGGATGTTTTGGAAAAATTTTTTGGAACGGATATCACCACCCGGAATTGGAATACTATAGAGCGGATTGGGAAGAAATTGTAGATCAACTTTGGTGGTTGTTACTTTTTTCTACAGCAAAAAAAGTAACCAAAAATGCCGTCGCTGTACTGCCTTTCCTGAAAACCGGCTCCCTTTCCCGCTTCACGACCCAAGCCGTAAACCGCCTTTCCGATTTTGGGATTTGGTTTTGTATTCAAGGTTATTAGAAGGAAAGGTTTTATCTTATTGTTATTCTATGGCGGTTTACTCGTGGATCGCTCATGTTGGCTAACACTTAGCCGCTTTTCTTTACGGAAATCCAGTAAGGCGAAGAATTGGAATTTTTTATCATTGATCGGGAAAAATTGCCACGTGTAGTCGTAAAGTAAGCCCCATCAGTACACACATTCTGGAAACAAGCCAGAAGATTTCCGATATTCAAAATGACAATTTCTGTGTAACTTGGAGCAATGCGACTTTGGGGAAAGTTCAAACTTTCATAGGCCACAGTTTCAAATTTCCTTATGACCAATAAAAACCTACAAGTAAGCGCAAAAATGGCTGTCGCAATGGGCATATTCCTTCCTGCTGCGGAGACGGTCAGGCGCATCAATCAAATCCTGGATTTCAGCGCGTTTTTCAGTTGGTTTGACGACTACATCCTCGGCGCTGTGCTGCTGTGGGCCGCTTATTCGGTGTTCAGGCAAACAAAAAATTCCACGGCTTACCTGATCGCTGCATGGGGTATCGCGACTGGCGCTTTGTTCCTGAGCTTTCTCGGACAGTTTCAGTATTTCCAGACAGCTTCGGGAGATCCCGGGATATTCTCCACCGCATTCGTCGCCGTTGCAAAAGGGCTGATCCTGTTATTCATGCTCGTCGGTTTGGTAAAGGCCATCAAAGCCAATTTGCCATAACACTGAACAAAAGGCTGTCGGGTCGCCTGGAAGGAATACTAATCCTATCATTTTTACTTGGAATTGTAAAATATTTGCGATATTGGTTGACCCTTTTAAGGGTTATCGAACAGTTATTGGAATAATAAAACAAAAAATAACAATAAGATGAAAAATGTAAAATTGACTATTATCATTCCTTTTCTTGCAATGACCTTTTTTGCCAATTCAAAAGTCGTAGTATTTCGAACTTTTGAAGATTTCCAGAATAATAAAGGAGAAGAATATGATGATTATCATGGATATTTTCACACAGGAGGCAGCGTAAAACTAGTATTTAAAAAAAGTGGAAAAAAAACCAGAATTCATTGTAAAGAAATGTGGGGATTTAATTATGGAGATGCCTTATTCAGAATTGATAAAAAACATAGTCAGCCTACAAGAGTAATGAATGCAGGTAAGATAATATATTATGAAAATGGCATTGCACACCTAAGTATGATAAGAGATAATTCTCAAAGTGGATCATTTAGTATTGGATATTATTGTTACGTTTCAAAAAATATAAATTCTGAAATGATTCCAATGCCAGTGCGATTAATTTCGGATGCTCGTAAGAGGATTAAAGAGTTTACTGAGGAAAATCCTGAATATAAAAACTTGTTCGACTGCATAGAAAAAAACTACAATTACTTTAATGTTCGCCCTTGTGTTGTAGCTTTTGAAGAAAGCAATTAACGTGCGCCATACAATATTCCAGATTGACTACATTGCCGTATGCAAAAATCACCGCTCGCGCAACCTTTCCAAGGTCATTCGCAGTATTATCAAGGCCTCTGGCCGTAGCGATCAATCCTTGTGGCTATTTTAATCCAGATTTTGAAAACTAAGCTATGTATAGCCAGAGGTGAGGCAATGGGAAATTTTACACACCTCTGCTGAGAAGTGGCGCGAACCGGAATTGTAAAATATTTGCGAAATTATATGGTGTGGTTGAGGGGAGTAAAGTGTTACATAGATATTTAGGCGTAATCCTATGAAAACAACCCGACAGCAACATTTCTAAGACGGTTTTCAATAATAGGGATATAATTTTCCTCTATTTCAATACCGACATAATTGAAACCTAAATCTTTTGCTGCGACTAAAGTAGTACCACTACCAGCAAAGGGGTCTAAAATTATATTATCATCTGACGGTGGGGCGAGTATATCAATAAGTTTTCTGATAAGACATAATGGCTTTACTGTACAATGGTCAAATTTTTCTTCTTTACCTTTTGAATTCAGGTTTTCAAGAATGTTTGACTGAAAACTTCCATCTCTATTTGCAGTTTTGAAAACACCTACACCTGTTTCCTGTAAGGTTTCCCAATAATTATTTATTAATGGTTTTTGGACTAACAAAATTGCTTCCCATTCATTCCTAAATGCACTATGCCAACCTTCCCATTTATACGCATCGGGATGTCCTGATTTCTCTAGTTTGCCTTGTAAATTAAGACCTTTTGGAATCCCTGAATTTCTTCTGTAAACCAAAATGTCTCTTGTATAAAATCCACATTTTTCTAGTGCGATTTGAACGTGTGCAATTGACCTGTTACTGTTAAAAACGGCTACCGGACTACCTGCTTTACATACATTAAATAATCCTTCTCCCCACTTCTCACACCAAGACATATACTCTAAGTCATTGTTTCTATTTTTTTCATACCATCTACTATTCCTCACGCCACCGGCCAAACCACTGCCATACGGTATGTTCTTTACCATAGTTTTTGAACCTTTAATTCTTTCGGTTCTCCTTTTGACTTCAACAGCATCCCATTTATGACCAATAAATTCATAGTTGTATGGCGGGTCAGTGATCACACAACCAATAGAATCAGGTGGTAGCTGTTTTAGAATTTCAATACAATCACCGTGATATACTTTATTTTTTTCCAATTCAATCATAATTATCTTTTTATTAAGTGTGACTTATTGCTTTTTAAATCAATCAGCCATTGCTTTAAATCGAACCCGGTTTTGTTTTTTATATATTCAAAAGACTCATCACCCATATAAATAACCCAACCTCCAACTTTACAAGCGGAAATTGCAGCGTTAAGATTATCTGTTCTTAAAAACAGAAATATTGGATTCAAACCTTCGGCTGTAAGCATTTCTCCATATTGCTTAAACTTTTTTAAAGTCCCGGCATCTCCGGAACCTACTCTATATTTTGTGTCAACAGCATCTTTTCCAACAAAGAAATCAGCAGGTTCATCTGCTCCATACCTTTTTGCAGGTCTGAAATCTTCACAAGTATTCTTAAATACTTCGGTAACTAAAAGTTGCCAACACATGCCAAGTTCTCGACCCCAATATTGCCTGTTTTCCCGTTTTAATTCTTGTGATATTCCGAAAGCTTCCATTAAAACATCAATTTCTTCTGATTCATCGCGATAACTTTTTCCGCTAAAATTTTCAGTGTATTTCTGTATTATGCTCAAAAGGCTTTCTTCAAATTTTGCCATTGTATGATTATTTTTTACAAAAATAGCCATACATTTTCGGCTGACTAAAATAGTTTTCCTTTAATTTACAATGGATTACGTAAAACTAAATAAAGTTTTCGCGATACGCAAACTTGTTTTCGTATTAAGAATGAAGAAAAAATATAATAGAATAAAATCAGTACTCGCCGAACAAGACAAAACAAGTGCTTGGCTTGCTGAAATGATGAACAAAGATAAATCAACTGTATCAAGGTGGTGTACTAATGATATGCAACCTTCAATTGAAACACTTTTTGAAATAGCAAAAACTTTAAATGTTTCACCGAGAGAACTAATTACGGAAAAATAAGAAGCACAAACCCAATACTAAATGCTGAAATGTTTGGTGCAACCACATAGTAAACTAAATCTAGTGTTCCCTGTGTATATGCAATGCCATCCACCCACAACAAAAAACATCCATGAAATCCAAAAACGAAAAAGTTCAGCACTTCCTCGACGGGACGATGATGAGCGATGCGGAAAAATACAAATCCCTGATGGAGATGCGCAAAATGGTTTTCGATACCTACCCGGACACAACGGAAAAATTTATGTACGGGGGTATCATCTTCTCGCACGGTGATGAACATTTCAGCGGCGTTTTTGTGCGGACGAACCATATTTCATTCGAGTTTTCTAATGGATTTAAAATGAAAGACCCCGATAATATACTCGAAGGAGGCGGTAAGTTCCGAAGGCATTTAAAAATCAGAACCTACGAAGATATTCAAAATAAAGCAGTGAGCTTTTTTGTAAAGCAAGCGCTTGGTCAAGATTGAAAAATATCCACCCAATAACAAAAAAGATAATTCGGGTTTCAGAATATTCGAGGATGAAAACTAACATTGCCCGATTGTTTACGCTGCCATCTTCTGTGATCGTTTTCTGTATCCAGTCAGTCAAATGACTGCGAATTTTTTGTTGAGAATTTGGAAATAATTGCGAAATTAGTCGGCGAGCAACTAACCACTCCACACAAAAAAACCATAAACATAAAATACATTTTGACATTATTGCTGGTTACCGCTTTGTCAACTTTTGGGATTTCTCAGCAATCTGACAAGTTCACATTTTTGGCAGGGATTGATGTGGTTGCGAAAAAGATCAGAGGACCTGCCGGGTGGAAGTATTAATAGTTGCCATTTTATAAAAAATTAGTTTCCTGCAAGGGTTATGATTTTGGATTTT
The DNA here is from genome assembly GCA_964551455.1 of uncultured Saprospiraceae bacterium. Lineage (GTDB taxonomy): Bacteria > Bacteroidota > Bacteroidia > Chitinophagales > Saprospiraceae > JAHDHW01. Next base: position 29,502 of record CAZKDA010000003.1, on the reverse strand, counting down.
TTCTTACCTTTTTCCGCTCGTTTTAGTTTTGCTAACCAAAAAAAATGTCAACTCAATGAAAAGACTTTCCAAATATAACCTGGTGATCCTTGTTTTTTTGTTCGCCGCCGTCCACCTGGCAGCTCAGGGAGAAGCGACCATTGAAGGTACGGTCAAAGATGATCTTGGTCCCCTGTTCGGGGCATCGGTCACCATAAAAGGCCAATCGATCGGCACCATTACGGATTTTTATGGAAAATACAGCCTTACCGTAGAAGCAGGCGAATATGTGCTGGAAGTCAGTTACATTGGTTATAAAACCGTAACACAAGCCATAAAGGTCACTGCCCAGGAGGTCGTTACCATTGACTTTACACTGCTCGAAGGGATTGGATTGGAGGAAGTCATCATTATCGGAAGCCGCAGCGAAGGCCGCACCAAGATAGGTTCGGCAGCGCCCGTGGATGTCATCAACATCAGGGTTCTGATCTCTGAAACCCCTCAAACCAATCTTAACCAGATATTGAATTACGTGGCGCCCTCTTTCACTTCCAATTCACAAACCATTTCTGATGGCACCGATCATATCGATCCGGCATCGCTCAGAGGATTGGGGCCTGACCAGGTACTCGTGCTGATCAACGGAAAACGTCGGCACACCTCGTCTTTGGTCAATGTGAACGGAACCTTCGGGCGCGGCAATGTGGGAACTGACCTCAACGCCATCCCCCTGGCTGCTATCGAACGGATCGAAGTACTACGGGATGGCGCTGCGGCGCAATACGGTTCCGATGCGATCGCCGGTGTCATCAACCTGATCCTGAAAGACGATGCCAATCAATTCACCGTTGGTATCAGCACAGGGGCACATTTTTCAAGCGAAATACCCGGCGTGGATAAAAGTCCTGATGGCGAATCCGTTCAACTCAACCTGAATTACGGATCGAGCATCGGTACCCGCGGAGGATTCGTAAACATGACCGGATACCTCGACCAAAGAGACCGCACCAACCGCATGAAAGAATGGGAAGGCCAGATCTTTGCCGGTTTCAACAATCCCAATTACACCGGCGACCCCTTGGATGACATCACCGAAATGGAACTGGCAAGAAGAGGATTGCAGCGGACTGATTTTAACATGTACGTCGGGCAATCGAAGCTCCGGAACGCCGGGATATTTTTGAACTCGGAAATGCCGCTCACCGGCGGCGCGACATTTTATGCTTTTGGTGGCCTGAATTATCGCAACGGCGAATCCGCAGGTTTTTATCGCTTGCCCTTTCAGGAGCGAACAGTAACGAGTATTTACCCTGATGGTTTCCTGCCGGAGATCCATTCCAATATCCACGACAGATCGCTGGCCTTTGGTCTTCGATCCAGACTAGGCGATTGGGACGTTGATTTCAGCAATACTTTCGGCGCCAACAGTTTTAGTTTTTATATTACAAACACCCACAACGCATCTTTGGAAGGCGCTTCTCCAACTGCTTTCGATGCCGGAGGTTTTCGTTTTGCACAGAATACCGCTAACGTCGATATTTCACAATATTTCAGTGATATATTGGCCGGAATGAATCTTGCTTTCGGAGCGGAATACCGTTATGAAAATTACGAGATCGTGGCCGGAGAGGAAGGTTCCTATACCAATTATGGCAGGGCTTCATGGCTCCACACTGCCGGAGGCGATTCCCTCCTCGTGAATGACAACCAGGGGCCTGTA
>CAZKDA010000003.1:0-27793 GCA_964551455.1 uncultured Saprospiraceae bacterium | reverse complement strand
TCCCAACGGAGAACCAAGACCCGGCGGCGCTCAGGTGTTTCCCGGATTCCGGCCTGACAACGAAGTGAACCGTTTCAGGTCGAGCGTAGCAGCTTATGCCGATGTAGAAATGGATATTACGGAAAAACTGTTGCTGAGCCTGGCGGGCAGGTTTGAAAATTACAGCGATTTTGGTTCTACGCTCAACGGTAAGCTTTCCGCAAGGTACAAGGTCACTAGCAATTTTTCTGTGCGCGGCACCACAAGCACAGGGTTCCGGGCACCTTCGCTCCACCAGTTGTATTACAACTCCACCTCAACCCTCTTCATCGACGGGATCCCTTTTGAGATCGGGACATTTTCCAACGACAGCCGCGTAGCGCAGGTGTTGGGCATCAGGCCACTCAAGGAAGAAACTTCGAGGAGCTTTAGCCTGGGCGTTACCGGGAGGATACCCGACGCCAACCTCACGCTTACCATTGACGGCTACCTCGTCAATATCGAGGACAGGATCGTCTTGACTGGAAACTTCACAGGCGATAACGCTCCGGATGCCAGCGAGCAGGATAAAGAGATCGCCAGGCTTTTTGCCGAAGCCAACGCCAGTCAGGGCAATTTTTTCACTAACGCCATTGATACGGAAACTAAGGGAATTGACATTGTGCTTACTCATCAGGCCAGGTTTGGATCGAGCAGGTTGAGCACTACGCTTTCCGGGACATTTGCAGAAACTACGCTGGGAAAAGTGAATACCAACGAGATCCTCGCAGGAAAAGAAGATACTTATTTCGACCGCACAAGCAGGATTTACCTGGAGTCTGCCGTGCCCAACACCAAAGTAAACCTGACCTTTGATTATTCGATCAACCGGTTTCATTTTATGTTGCGAAATGTGTATTTCGGAGAAGTGGAAGAAGCCACTAACATTGAAGAAAACGCCCAGGTTTTCAGTCCGAAGGTGGTGACGGATATCAGCGCGGGGATTAAGTTTTCCAAAAATGTAAATTTCACGATCGGCGCCGGCAATCTTTTCGATGTATATCCCGACATGAACATCGCGGCCAACCAGGGTGACGGCGTGTTTTTGTATTCGCGGCGCGCAACACAATTCGGATTTAACGGAAGGTACTTGTTCGCCCGAATGATATTCAGGCTTTGATCGGGTAATGTTCTGGTCGGGGATGGTTGGGGATTTTTATCCCCTATCATCCCCAACCATCCTCAAAATGCGCCGAAGGCGCAATGCTTTGCCCTTTTATTTCTTCAAAACAGCTTTCAATCCTTCGGCTTTCAACAAACCCATAATCTCGTCGGCCGTTTTGCGGTTTGAAATATCCACGATCAGTACGCGAAAATAATCCGTTCCTTTTTTGGATTCGGTTTTTACATAAACAGACCAATCGTACTTGCTTCGGATGCGATTGACCATTTTTGTAACATTATTTTTTTCTTTGAAATAACCCAATTGGATATTGAAACTTTTACCGGAATATTTCCGGTTGCTCACAAATTTGGGTTTAGGCTTTTCGGGAATTTCTTCAGTCAGTTCCTGGAGGATTGGCCGGATTTCATTGGCCGGCGTTTCTGGAGGACTGGCCGGTGGTTGCGGAGCGGGAATTTCTTCGGTGACGATGCTTAGATATTGGGTAAGCTCTTCGGAAGATTCCTGTGCAGAAAGCGTAAAAAGCGGTAAAATGGCCATCATCAGGAAACAAACTGACAGACGACCCAAGCGGTCAAAGATTCTCATGATTAAAACGGTTTCAGGTTGCAAAATTGTGGTTTTCACCAACCAACGGTCAATTTAGTAATAATTGTTGTATTAGTAATAAATTTAATTTGAATAAATGTGTTAAAGTTTTTCGCGGAAAGTCAGAACGAAATGTTCAACATCATATTGGTAGGTGAAAAGCCGGCATTTTCGATCATCTTTCTGGAGGCAGTATTGCTTTGAAGACAAGAGCAGATGGGCGTATTTCCTCGGGTGGCGCTCAATTGTTTTGCAAAAGCCATCAACCAGGAGCCGATGCCTTTTTGGCGATGATCTTTATCGACAATTACCCCGATATCGCTGATCCCCGGTTGTGAGCGGCTGTCGCGGATCTCACAGGAGGCAATGATCTTTCCTTCTTTTTTGAGCAGAAAAATTTCCTGGCGTTCGATGAGCCGTTTCAAATAATTCTCCATCCGATCAAATTGGCTTTGGGTGTTGGCAACACAAAAATCAAGCAGGGTGTTGAGTTCCTGCATGGAAACCAACACAGGTTGTGATCCGTTGATGGCTGCCGGCTGTGGAAGGCGGATATCATGGACGTGTTCAAAAAGGTAGGCATGCACCTTCATGTTCCTGCTCTTTTCGAGGCTGAGCGTCAGAAACCCGGTGTTATTTGTACAGACGATGGCTTGTGCAGTTTCTAAAACATACAAAGCTCTGACGAAAAGTTCATTTTTGAGGTGGCTATGATTTTTATCAACAAAAAAGTTGATGAGGGTATCCTGCTCGTATTTGCTACAGTAACCGATGAGTTGGTCATCGACATAAAACCCCCAGAGTTGCGCATGCTCATGCGCCAGTTCGTCCCACGTTCCATCAAACGGGCCATGGAGCGACTTGTAAAAATTTTCCTTGATGAGGTGCCAGTCTTCCTTAGTTTCTTTTTCCCTGATCCGGATCATGCCGCGAATATACAAAAGTGGAAGTGACAAATGCACAACAAAGAGAAAACAAATTAAAACGGCAAATTGAAATTTGATGCAGCAATTTGTAAATTCAGGGATTAATTGAATTTTCAAAATCCCCCCGGCCATGAAAAGGATCTTCACCATCACTTGTTTTTTGATTTTTTATAATTATTTGACCAATGCTCAAACCAACACCCTCAGCACCAATCCTGTCGCCGAGGCGGTCATGCTTGGCAATTATGACGTAGCCGATTACCTTGCCGTCGATGTGCTGAATCATCCCGAACAGATCGTCCCGGGCATCGAAAGCCGCGTCTCTCCGGATTCTTTAAAAGAATTCATCATCAAACTGGCTTCTTTTGAAAACAGGAATACCGGAGCCGATACAACCTCTTTGACCGAAGGCATGGGCGCTGCCAGAAACTGGGTGTATTCAAAATTCCAGCAGTTCAGCGCTGAAAATGAAAATCGGTTGATCCCTTCTTTTCTACAGTTTGACCAGGCTATTTGCGGCATGGGACAACACCGGAATATCTTCGCCGTGTTGCCGGGCATTGATCCCGATGATCATTCGATCATCATCATCGAAGGGCACATGGACAGTCGTTGTGCCGATGTGTGCGATATAGAATGCCAGGCGCATGGAGTGGAGGATAACGCCACCGGCACCGCCCTGGTCATCGAACTAGCGCGGGTGATGAGCCAGTACAGTTATAGCAACACCATTGTTTTTATGGCAACCATCGGTGAGGAGCAGGGCTTGCTTGGCGCGAATGCTTTTGCGGATTATGCCGTGGAAAAAGGAATCGACGTAAAAGCGGTTTTCAACAACGATATTGTAGGCGGTATTATTTGCGGAGAAACTTCCTCGGCGCCGAGTTGCCCGGGATTGAATGACATCGACAGCACACAGGTCAGGTTGTTTTCTCACGGTAGCGTAAATTCCAAATCCAAAGGCCTCGCCAGGTTTACCAAATTGCAATACATCGAAGAATTGCTCCCCATTGTTGAAGTGCCGATGATGGTCACTATCATGTCTGCTGAAGACCGTACCGGCAGGGGAGGAGATCACATCCCCTTTCGGGAAAACGGTTTTGCTGCCATTCGTTTTACTTCTGCTAACGAGCATGGAAACGCCAACGTTTCTGATCCCGATTATCACGACCGGCAGCATACCATTAATGATATTCTCGGGGTCGATACCGATAACGATCAGGTGATCGACAGCTTTTTTGTGGATTTCAATTACCTGGCGCGCAATACCGTCATCAATGGAGTAGCTGCTGCGATGGCTGCCATCGGCCCTAATACGCCGGATTACACCTCTGCCATTAATGGCGGGATCATTTCCATCGACATCGATGATCCGGAGGATTATGGCCATTATCGCATTGGTGTCCGTTTGCCATTCCATGATTTCGATACGCTGATCACTTTGCAGGATGCCACCACCTATGATTTCATTCCTACAATTCCCGGCGGTTACAAAATCTCGCTGTGCAGCGTGGATACCAATGGCATTGAAAGCTTGTTTTCTCGCGAAGACTTTTACAATGTCATTGTTGTCGGAACCATTGAACGCATCCATGAGGCCGCTCCCAAAAAAATTGAATTGTTACAAAACAGACCCAACCCGTTTGACGAGGCGACCTATATTTCTTTTTTGGTCAACGAAATGGTGCCGTATCAATCGGCTTTTATTATCATCACTGACCTTAACGGCAAAGAGATCACCAGGATCAAAACTACCGTTAACCCAGGTCTGAATGAAATCCTTTACACACACGGATACAACGTGACGGGTACTTTCGTTTACAGCTTGCAGATCGATGGAAAGCTCATTGATTCCAGGCAGATGATATTTGCGTATTAAAGGTTAAGAGTTATAGGTTAGGGGTTAAGAGTTAGGGGTTATAGGTTAGGATTTAGATCATAACTCCTAGCCCATAACCCATAGCCCATTAACTCATAACCCTTTGCCTCCTTTTGTTGTTTATATTACATTTCACAACCCCCAAACAATTTTGCACATGAAATTTTTGATGTTTTCGACCTTGTTGCTGATTTACTTTTCTTATGGTATTGACCGATGTGATTCCAAAAAGCAAAGTCCGGATACGGATAGCGCAAAGATGGGAGATACGATCGATCTGTCATTGAACGAACACGTTACTTTTAAAGCCCAAAACCTGGAGATCACTTTTGCTACCCTGAACGACAGCCGCTGCCCGACCGGCGTCAATTGTATCCATGCAGGCAAAGCATCCGTTTCGTTGATGCTTGTAAAAGACGAAAATGAACAAATCCTCAATCTGGAATCAAAAGGATTGTGCCAGGAAGATGATGGTTCCTGTGGTTCCGCCGGAGCAGCGCTTGGTTACAACGTCAAGGTGATCAATGTCTATCCGTATCCCACCGAACCCAAGCCAAAAGAACCCCAGACAAAATATGTAAAAATTGTCGTGACGAAGTAATGCTTTGGAACCAAATCAAAAAAGGCAATTCGCTATCTGCGGATTGCCTTTTTTGTTAAATCTTTTGTAGAGATCACTCTTCGACGATCCCGCCGCTGACTTTTTCACCGTTGTTATATTCGTATTCCAGCACTACGTTTCCTTCCTGATCGTACTGTTTAAAAATGCCATGCTGAACGTCGTTTTTGAAACCGATCTCTTTTTGGATCTTTCCTAAATTATCATACTGACGGCTGATGCCATCCAGTTTTCCCATATTGTAAAAGCGTTCTTCCGATTTTCTGCTACCGTTGTTATAAGTGGTATAGCTGCCATGAAGCAGGCCGTCTTTATAAAAAGCCTGGAGTTGGACGTGACCTCTTTCGGTAAAATCGACATATACGCCGTCCAATTTTCCATTGATGTAAGTGCTGATGCTTTTGATCCGACCATCGGGATGATAAGCCGTCCAGGTTCCGGTTTTCATATCGTTGAGCATCTCGCCGCTCTCGAGGAGGATGTTATTCCCGGCGAATTTTTCCATCCGCTTGACGGGCGATCCGGGGATTTCGGTCACCACATAACTGCTGGCATCCACAGGGCCTTCCGCTACTCCGGAACGAACCGGACCAGAGCCACCTCCCATGTTTTTGTAAATGGTAAAGCCTAATAAAATACAAACCAAAACGATCAGTGCAATATTGATTGGGTCTTTCATGATTGAATCTTTTTATTAAAAAATTAGCGTTACAAAAAGTGTAAATCAGGTGTCAACCGGACCTTTAATTTGCTTGTCGCAAAAAGGCCGGTTTTTGTATACACGACACCGCATAGATTTCGGATTATAAAAATTAATCTATGCTTAGTCGGTATAACTGTTCACGGAAAATTTCGGGATTAATAAAATCCGAAATTTATCCGTGAACAAGTATAAAGTACAAAAATAGCACAAAATGATTTTTTAAAAAAAGAGAATCTGCGGAAAGCGATTTCTTTGAAGGCTAAAAAACTGTGGAAAAGATGCATTCAATTCGATTCAACTCAATCTTCTGGTATTTCTTGGGGCTTTGATTTTTGCAGAGGGATCAAAATGCCGGCTTCCAGGGCGAGGCCATTGTTGAAATACGCATTATCAGGCGATTTAAGAATATCGATCAAGCCAAAATCAAAACGAAGGTCCAGGCTGGTTCTAAACTTATTGGCGATGGTTTTTTCAATGCCTGCACCCATTGAAAAGGCCGGATCAAACCGCCTGATCCCGTATTCGCTCAAACTCAGGGTTTTATTAAAAATCCCATATTCAATTGCACGCAGTCCGACACTGTACCCAAAACTCGGACCTCCGAAGGCAACCAAATCGATCCAACTGCCTTTTTGTTTGTATTTCAACAGTATTGGCATTCGAAAGTAATTGATAATACTCGAATGAATGATGGGGTAATTGGTGTGCAATTGGTAATTAGTGCGGTGTTGACGGTAACTGACCTCGGGCTGAAGGGAAAGTTTGTCATTGAGAGGAATTTCAAAATATATGGAAATACCAGGGTTGAAAGTGTTTTTGATTTGCCTGGAAAAAAGATCCTGTTTTTGAACCATCGGAGCGCCAGTAGTACTCGCAATCCCTTTGACACCGATAGAAATTTGGGCAATCAGTTGACCTGAGAAGGGTATAGGTGTCAATATCAGCCAGATAAGTAATTGTTTAAAAACAGGTTTCATTTTCTGATTTAAAGGTGGAGGTATAGTGTTCTAACGAACATTTTTGCTTTACATTTTGATCTGCGGAATGTATTTCAAATTCACATCAATTTGGTTTGTGGTTTTGAGATTCCCACAAAAACGTCCCGGATAGCCTGGATCGAAATTTCCTTTTTTTTACGCATAACGTGTAACGCCTGTCTGACGAGGCACACAGGCAGGCTGCAAGCGTTAGGTGCAATACTGAAATCTCCGGTTCTCACCTCCACACTCAAAACCATCCGCCATCCACAACCTCAACTAACACAGAAAACGCTCCAAAACAACCGATTGAAAATTCCTTTGCCGCCAGGTAGGAGAATTTGAGGGAAATACCTATTATTGCTTGCCGTCTTTTGGGAATCGATTCCAGGCATTTCAACATTATTTTTATGCCATCAAAGCCAAACAAATTGAACTTTACAAAAATTCTGCTTTTCGCCTTGTGTATTTTACCGCTATCATCCAGCAGCCAACATTTGCATTTTACAAAACAGGATACCCTCCGGGGTTCCATCACCAAAGAACGCAAATGGTGGGACCTGACCTTTTACCACCTCGATGTAAGCGTTTATCCTTCCGATAGCAGCCTGTCGGGATGTAACACGATCCAATTCAAAGTACTGGATGGTCTCCAGGTGATGCAACTGGATTTGCAAGCTCCCATGAAAATCGACAAAGTGGAACATTTCGGGTTAGACCTTTCCTTTCATCGGAATGGCAATGCATGGTTCATCAGGTTTCCTGAAAAACTGAAACCTGGCAGCATCGAAGAGATACAGGTTTTTTTCAGTGGTAAACCCAAAGTGAGCCGGCGCCCTCCATGGGATGGCGGCCTGACCTGGAAAAAAGGGAAATCCGGCAAAGATATCATCACGACCACCTGCCAGGGCGATGGCGCTTCGTTGTGGTGGCCCTGCAAAGACCACATGTACGACGAACCTGACAGCATGCTGATCTCCGTAACGGTGCCGGAAGGTCTTATCGATGTTTCAAACGGAAGGCTGAGAAAGGTTGAAACGAATGGCGACGGCACAAAGACATTCCACTGGTTTGTCGCCAACCCGATCAGCAACTACGTGGTGAATCTCAACATCGCCGATTATGCCCATTTTTCAGAAATATACTATGGCGAAAAGGGCATCCTGGATTGTGATTATTACGTCTATCCCGAAAACCTCGAAAAAGCAAAAGTGCACTTCACGGAAGTTTCCAGGGTGTTGGAAGCTTTTGAACACTGGTTCGGGCCTTATCCGTTTTACGAAGATGGTTACAAACTGGTGGAAGTGCCATACCCCGGCATGGAACATCAAAGCTCCGTGACTTACGGCAACGGTTACGAAAACGGCTTTGGCGGTGAAGACCTGAGCGGCACCGGGCAAGGGTTCAAATTTGATTTTATCATTGTGCACGAGTCCGGCCATGAATGGTTTGCCAACAGCATCACCTACCGCGACATCGCCGATATGTGGATTCACGAAGGGTTCACCGCTTATTCCGAAAACCTGTTTCTCGACTATCATTTTGGCAAGGAAGCCAGCGCTGATTACGTCATCGGTACCCGCGAAAGGATCAAAAACGACAGGCCGGTCATTGGCGTTTACGATGTCAATCATTCAGGTTCCGGCGACATGTATTACAAAGGTTCGAATATGCTGCACACCCTCCGGCAGATGGTCGATGATGATGAAAAATGGCGGCAAATACTCCGCGGTCTCAACAAAACTTTCTTTCATCAGGTGGTCACCTCACAGCAAATTGAAGATTTCCTGAGCGAGCAATGCGGACGTCCTCTCAATGCTTTTTTCGATCAATACCTTCGCGACGTTCGTATCCCGGTTCTGGAGTATCGTTTTGCTGAGAAAAAACTTTTTTATCGTTGGAGCAACTGTGTTCAAGATTTCGATATGCCTGTGAAAGCCAGCCTGAACGGGAAACAACTCCGGCTAGAGCCGAAAACCGAATGGCAGGAAATAACGCTCGATACCGCAACCAGTCCTGATCTGAAGGTTGACCGCAACTTTTACGTCGATACGCGGCTTATTGAGCATCATTGAAACAAGGTTTTTTAATCAATGATTTTTGAGTTGTTTCACGCAAAGGCGCAAAGTATTGAATTTAAAAACTTTGTGTCCTCTGGGCAATTGCGTGAGAAAAAATATGAATTATGAAAAAATGCCAAGTTTTTTTACTGCCACTGATCTTTTGTTTTTGCTTCCATTCAGCAGCCCAGGAAATCGAAACCACCACACCGGAAAAGATTATCACCGTAAAGGCTTATGCAAATTTTTTGTATTTCGATTCCGATTACAATCCAATGCCCTACGATTTTGATAAGTTGTTTTTCAGGTTTTGGGGTATTACTCCTTCCGTCATTTTCAGAAAAGAAGGCAGCCGCACGGTGCATGAATTTGAACCCAAGTTCTGGTTTTCCACCCGCGACGACAACAACATCAAAGAATACGAGATCGGCCTGCGTTACGAGTTGAACTGGTATCTGAAAAAGGACATCTTTCCGGGATTGCAATTCCGATGGGGGCCTGCGATCCGTGGGTATTATTACAACGCCGATGTTTCAAGAGGTTACAATGGACCTTATCCCATCGAAGTAAATGCCGGTGGATTGGAATTATCTATGGGAGCGCATCTGGAATACCGCCTGTCAAAAAACCTGATCCTCGATTTATCGACCTCCAATTTTAATGTAAATTTTGGGGTGGATTTCCATTATCACGATCATCCCGACCTTACAGAAAGGCAGAAAAAAAATGGTGGTTTTGATTTTGCCTTTTTCAACCAACAACTCATGCGGCTGGGGATAGGCTATGAATTTTGAGATTAGCCTAATTCAGGAATAAATCTGTCACTGTCTTTTCCACTAGCGGCGTGGACTATGCTGTGTTTAATAAAACAAGCAAATGGATGGGAATTCGACTCAAAAAATACAGGCAAAGACTCATTTGAGGCAGGGAAAATTTCAGGAACAATTACCTTTGCTCCATGAATAAAAAAACAATGAATAACAACCTCGAACAGCGCAATGCACCCCTCGACATGCCGGCGGAGGAGTTTCGCCGCATCGGCCATGACCTTGTGGAACAAATCGCAACCTTTTTAGAAGAACTTCCTCATAAAAAGATCACTCAGGGAGAAAAGCCAGCGGAGATCAGGGCTTTGCTTGGCGACCGTTCATTGCCGGAAAACGGTATATCGGCAAATCAACTATTTGGAAAAATTCCCCGGCTTTTGTTCGATCATTCTCTATTCAATGGCCATCCGAAATTCATGGGATATATCACGGCTTCGGCAGCACCCATCGGCGCCTTGGCCGATCTGCTTGCAGCTTCCGTAAACCCCAACTGCGGCGGCTATTCCCTGTCTCCCATTGCTACCGAAATAGAGAAACAGGTGATCCGCTGGATCGCTGAGTTCATTGGTTATCCACAGGATTGTGGCGGCATCCTCGTCAGCGGGGGAAATATGGCCAATTTTGTCGGATTCCTTGCCGGACGAACCGCCAAGGCCGATTGGGACATCAGGCAGGATGGACTTTTAAACCATTCCAAAAAAATGGTCGCCTATTGTTCCGACGCGGTGCATACCTGGCTGGAAAAGGGCATGGATATTTACGGTTTCGGCACCCGCTCTATCCGGAAAATCAAAACCAACGATGATTTTCAAATGGACGTCGAAGCCCTTGAAAACCAGATCCGCAAAGACCTGGCGGAAGGATTTAAGCCTTTTTTAGTGGTTGGAAATGCTGGTTCAGTGAGCACGGGAGCTGTCGATCCGCTCTTTGATATTTCCGCTGTTTGCAAAAAATACGACCTCTGGTTCCATGTCGATGGCGCTTACGGGGCGCCTGCTGCCGCTTTGCCCGAAGCGCCGGGACAACTGAAAGGATTGGCAGAAGCTGATTCCGTTGCCGTCGATCCGCACAAATGGCTCTACAATCCGCTGGAAGCGGGCTGCACTTTGGTACGCGATCCAAAACACCTTGCCGATACATTCAGCTTCCGTCCCGAATATTACAACTTCGACAGCTATCAGGAAGATCCCGCAACCAATTTTTATGAATACGGTCCTCAAAACTCAAGAGGGTTCCGGGCTTTGAAAATCTGGCTGAGCCTGCAACAGGCCGGCAGGAATGGTATGGTTCAAATGATCCGCGACGATATTTCCTTGTCCAAGGTGTTGTTCAGGCTGGTTTCGGAAAATCCGGAATTCGAGGCATTCACCAACGAGTTGAGTATCGCCGTATTTCGTTATGTGCCTTCCGGCTTAAAGCAAAACGGACTGGCGACTGAAAATTATCTCAACAAGCTCAATGAAACCCTGGTTTCAGCACTCCAGGAAAACGGCGAGGTCTTTCCGTCCAATGCCGTGATCGATGGAAAATATTGTCTTAGGGCTTGCATTGTAAACTTCCGCTCAACGCTGAAAGACATTGAAGCCATTCCTGAGATCGTGATCCGCACCGGCAAAGCGATCGACGCGAAATTGCGGAGCCAGTTTGTAGGTGTGTGAGCGTCTTTGAGTTGTTTCTTTCGGTCTTTCATGGTTTGGTTTTCCATTATTTTCATTACAAATGGTGTTGCCTTTTCACGGTATCTTAAACCCAATTGAGCTTTAGTCTTGGATGAATAAGGTGAAATAAATGTTCAAAGAATACCCTCCTGCAATGAACTTCCAAAAATTCAATTGAGCCGTTGGGATGTATTTTTGAGCCAACCAACTCAGGATTCGAGAATTTGGATTTTTTACAAAAAAAAATGCGGCTTTTCAACGCTATCACACGAATCCTGCCTTTCAATCATTTAACCCGCCTAATGAATCAATAGCCGGTTTTTCAACCTGGGGAATATGCTACTTTTGGTTTACAAATTTTAAAAAATTTAAAACCTCGCAAATTATGACAAACAAAGTAGCTGAAAGCACACATATCATCCGGTTTATGGATTGTGACCCTTTTAATCACCTCAACAATTCAAAATTCATCGACTATTTTTTAAACGCAAGGGAAGACCACCTTCGCGAAGTTTATGGGTTCGATATTTACAACTATGCGCTGGAAACGGGCCTTGGATGGGTGGTTGCCAAAAATGAGATCGTGTATCTCAAACCGGCGGTGATGAGTGAAAAAGTAAAGATCCAAACCACGATCCTGGAATGGAATAAAGATGATATCCTGCTCGAAGCCAGGATGTGGAACGAGGCCAAAACCCATCTGAAATCTTTGCTCTGGACGAGGTTTGTGCATTTCAATCTCAAAACCCAACGGAGGATTGAACACAATGATTTTCTGAACAATCATTTCAATACGCTTGAAAATGCGCTGGATCGGAAAGTTAATTTCGAAGAACGATTGGGTGATCTGCAGGAAGAGATTGCAAAAAGCCAACGTATCGAAGCCAGCAGCGATACGGTCATGCAGGATTCCTGACAAATGGCCGATTGAATAAATGATTTTTCAACTTTCAATAATTCAGAAAAAATGAAACCTGTTAAACTCAAACATTTATTGCTGATCCTGGTCTTTGCCGTCAGCGCTTTTGCCATTCATCAATTGATGCAGCCGCAAATACCACAGGAAGCCGAAGAATGTGATTGTGAGCAACCACTGGCCGACACATTATTTTTTTATAACGCTTAAAATCCGGCTATGTGTCTGTTTGCGAGATTTACAAAAATCGGAAAGAAGGCGGGAAAGCAATATACGAAAAACGGTTTAATGCAATGGAATCTGCCTGAAGCCGATATGATCAATGTGATCAGTTTTGCCTTTTTGCTGATTGGCGTTCTGGTACTTTTCGCAGGGATAAAAATGGCTCAGCCGGAAGGGATAGCCGGGATTGTAATCGACAGCTACGAAGGTTGGCTGGGTATTTTGATCGATGCTTTGTTGTTGTTTTCGATCAACTGGGCATTGCGGCGGGAAGAACGAAAACGGCTGCTGAGCCAGTTTGGCAGTGAAAGCAATGCCTTTGCGCTCGACGCAACCCGGCAATTGCGAAAGAAAGGATGGCTGACCAATGGAAAGCTGAACGGCATCGACCTGTCGCATTCACATCTTGAAAATGCTAACCTGAACAAATCGGTTTTGCAAAACGTCGATTTCAGCTATACGAATTTATCAGGTGCTACACTCATTGAAGCCGATTTGCAGGAGAGCAACCTCACCGCAGTCGATTTAAGTAAAGCTGTATGCCGCTGGACGGATTTCCGAAATGCAAACCTCCGCTGGGCAAACCTTGAAGGCGCCGTGCTGGATGGGGCCAATTTCGACGGAGCCGATCTGCGTTTTGCAAAACTGGGCAAGATCAACAAAAATACGACGAGTTTCGAAGGGGCTTTGTTTTCTGAAAATCTGACGGAGGAAGAGATTCGCCTGGTGCAGCAGAGTACAGGCCTGATGAAACAAAACCTCGACCAATTTGCAGATGAATTTTACGACGAGCTTTTCCGGCTCAATCCAATCGTAAAAACATTATTTCTGAGCAACATCAAGAGCCAGGCTAAGAAGTTTGCACAAATGTTTGAATTGCTCATATCGGGCTTGACCAATATTGAAAAGCTGATTCCTGCTTTGAAATCCTTAGGTCGCCGCCACGCCAATTACGGGATAGAAGATCATCATTATAAGGTAGTAGGTACGGTGTTGATTAAAACTTTAAAAAAGAGCATCGGCCAGCAATTTACCCCTGAGACCGAAAACGCCTGGGCCAAGACTTTCGGCCTCGTAAGCATGATCATGATTGATGCATCGAAAGGGTTTGTTTGATGTGGTGATTTGGTGTTGTGGTAATGAGGTATCAGGTATCAGGTTTATGGTTCATGTGCGACACAAACTAGCAACCAGCAACCAGCAACTACAAACTTTAGAAAAGTTCATCGAGGATCATTCGTTCGATATTTTTTACGTTGAGATCCATTTCGCTGGCGGCATTTGAGGGATCGGCCTGCAAAGCTCTCAGGCTTTTCATCATCAAAAAACCGAGGTAGCCTTCGTCTCTGTTCAGAATCCCCAGCCTGTTGTTGGTCATGTGGATGTAATCGGCGAACAAATTCCAGAGCAATTTTTGTTCAGGATTCAGACTCTGGTCATGATTAGCTGAAAGCCTGTAAGTAGAAGGGATTTTAGCAAGTTGGTTGTTCCTGTTGGCAAAATCCAACTTATCTTTTGTGGAAACATTTCTTTGTATCCAGGAATTTAAAACGTCATCTTCAAATTCGACATTTTCGAGAAGGCCCTCCCACAGGTTTTGGTGAAATCTTATCAATCCGGTTTTCTGCAATTCATAGGCTTTTGAAAACGATTCGATGGTTTCGTGCGACAATCTGTGGTAGTCTTCACGTGAAAGCCCTTTTGAATAAACGCGGAAAGAGCGAGGCAGCCAGTTGTAAAAGATCATACGGAAGAAAGAAACAGCCGAATTAAGGTCCAGTCCCATTGTAAAAATAAAAGAAAGATGCAGCCTGATAGCTGTACCCATGGCGTCGTCATAAGTCCAGTTCAATCCTTTTTCTTTGATATTGCTCAGAACCGCATCAGAGGAGGCATGAAAATGTTCTTCGGCGATCTGAACGCCAATGATTCCGCCGTATCGCTCCACTTCGGGTTCGTAATTAAAAAAATGAACGGAATTGTTGGGGAGCCATTTTAATTCTTCGGGAAAGTTTTCCGGGTAATGCGGATCGGTTCGTTTGGAAGGTTTGTCTTCAAAGTAATTTTCAAAATGTTCCAAAAGATTTGGACGGAATATTTGTTCGAAAACAGTGGTATCACCTTTGAAACGCAGGCGGATGTGAGGGCCTCTGTCCCAATACCTGATGAAGAAATATTGATCGGCTACGCCGGATCGGATAACTGAGTTGATGTAAGGCTCTACGGCTTTGGTGAGAAACTCTTCCCATGGTTCGTTGTAATAGAGATGAGCAGCCAGCCACGATTTTTTTGGACCTGTTGTCATTCAAGTTTTTATTTTTTGAGACCTGTGTTGGAGCAATCCCGCTGAACAGCGGGATTGCTCCATTTTTTTTAATACTACAAAATCTTAGCCAAAATTGTAATATGATGCGCTATCGCTGTAATCCAGGTTACTAACGCAATTTCTGCAATTAAAATTCAACTGCAAATTACAGCATTTTTCACTGTTTGGTAAAATAATTTCCTTGTTACTGGATTTCTGGGTTTTTAAAATTCAGATAATTCCTAAGGCAGTGTCGGGGCCTTTGCGAAGACATGTATAAATTTTCATTTTAGGATTAACAACTCATTAACAGGGAGTTTGTTTTATACCCAATATCTTTGTAACCGTCAGTTGATAATGGCATAACTTGTGCCGAGATACGCAGGAAATTTCTTTTAAGTCAATCAGCTAACCTGTTAAAAAGTCAATAATTTTTATCATCCAAATAAATTCAGTAATCACAAAAATTTAGTTAATAATGGAAAAGTCAAAACAAATTCAAATTGGTCTTTTAGGTTTGGTCGCACTCTTGTTGGTTCTCAACCTTACCGGCGCCTTCGAAGGAATTTTCGGCGGTAATAGCGATGCCAAAGACGCCGCACGCACAAGTTTAGTGACTAACGTCACATCAGATGTTGCAAATCCGGCTTCAACCGCAGCCACTCCCAACGCAGCCACTCCGGAAGAGCCGGCAGTACCCGTAGGTCCTACAACCGTGATGACATTCGAAGAAACAGAATTCGATTTCGGTATTGTTGATGCAGGGGAGTCGGTAAGACACGTTTACAAATTTAAAAACACCGGTTCTGAGCCGCTGATCATTTCCAACGCAAAAGGAAGCTGCGGATGTACAGTGCCGAGCTGGCCGAAAGAGCCGATCCCGGTTGGCGGAACCGGCGAAATTGAAGTTGCTTTCGATACAAAAGGTAAGAAAGACAAGCAAAGCAAGCGCGTTACCATCACCGCCAATACTGATCCGCCACAGTCATTCCTGACTATCAAAGGTGAGATTAGAGGCGCAGCAGGTGACGCAGCAACTCCACAACCTATAAAGCCTCAGTCTCCTAATCAATAATCGAAATCGTAACTTGAGGTTTTAAAAATAAAAGCCTGTGCAGATTGAATAAATTTGCGCAGGCTTTTTAGTTTTGACGTTTTGAAGAAGCGTTACCGGATTCATGAAGCAATACTTATCTCTCATCAAGTTCAGCCATACGATTTTTGCATTGCCATTTGCCTTGCTCGGTTTTTTTATTGCCATAAAAGCTTTACAAACAGAGGTTCAATGGCAGCTTTTAATTTTGGTGATCCTGTGCATGGTCTTTGCACGGAGCGCTGCAATGGCCTTCAACCGCTTTCTCGACCGCGATATTGATATTCGCAACCCGCGGACGGCTTCGAGAGAAATACCCGCCGGGATCATTTCAGCGAGAGCAGCTTTGATCTTTGTCCTTTTCAACAGCGCATTATTTGTGTTGACTACATGGTTCATCAATCCCTTGTGTTTTTATTTGTCACCGCTGGCGTTGTTAATTATACTGGGTTACAGTTACGCCAAGCGGGTTACGCCTTTGTGTCATTTTATACTTGGTCTGGGCCTTTCCCTTGCACCGCTGGGAGCATGGCTTGCAGCCGGAGGCGGTTTCGATCTCATTCCTTTGCTGTATTCGGCTATTGTGTTGCTATGGGTTTCCGGCTTTGATATCATCTATGCTTTGCAGGATGAAGAATTTGACAAAAAGTACAACCTCAAATCCATTCCGGCTATGGTCGGAAAAAAAAATGCGCTGATCATTTCGGAAGTGTTGCATACGATTTGCGCATTGTTGGTTTTTCTGACGAGTTATCTGTTGAGCCGGGAGTTCGAAGAATTTGGATGGCTCCTGTGGACGGCGACGGTGATATTTACAGCTTTGCTGTGGTATCAACACAGGATCGTAAAACACGATGATCTCAGCAAAGTCAATCTTGCTTTTTTTACTACCAACGGAATTGCCAGCCTGATCTTTGGTTTGTTGATAATTCTTGATATTTTTGTGTGATGCTTTTCTTTTGAGAACTTACCCGTTTATTGCCAGGTATCCCAAATCAACCGGATTTTATTCGGGCTATCTGCTCTTCCAATTAAAACCAGCGCCAAAACAAAACGAACAGACTGAAATCCAGGATCAACCCGGTTCAGGTCATTGTAAATGAACACCGGCTTACGGCTGGGATTTTCAAAATCAATGACTTGAATACCACAACCCGAAAGGTTTTGCCCACCACGATTCTTTTTAAATAACTGTTAAAAATAAAGGGAAGTTGAGCGGTCTGGTTTGAAATTAATCATTTTGCATGCCAATAAGTTTGAATGTTCAACTCCCTGATTTAGCGTTCAAAACAGATCGGGCCGGAGACTAAGTTTTGTTGCAGCCAACTTTCTATGTTAAAGGTGTTAAGAAACCATAGAAAACCCGCGCTACATGAAAATTTATTATAATGTATTTGGCATGGTTTTCTCTTTTTACCGGTATAGCTTGGTGTTTATAAACTATTACAGATTTATACCGGAAGCTTCAACACACAGTCACCTTATTACAATTCATTGTGATACTGACCCCAAAAATGCTAAAGGGGTCGTTTTTGATTAATACAAACACCATGAAGAATTTTTATCTGCTGTGCTTTTTTGGATTGTCTTTCCTGCCCTTTTTATCTTTCAAAGGTGATTCCCTTGAAAATAGAGATTCCCGTTTCGATCATTTGTTCCATCAAACCGATAACTCTTCGTTCACTTCCGGTCCGCTGCTAGGGCTAGACGACACGCTCCGCTTTACCATAAATGACTGTGGCGCTGCCACGGATATTTGCGTTGAAATCCCGATCGCGGACATCAGCAGCTACCAGATCACAAATAATGGACAGCCTTATGCCAATGGCATCGGCGGTTGTAATTTCGATACCCTGAACAGGTATGATTATACTTCGCTTTTCGGGCAGGGAGCCATCGGCCCATACATCCTGCAAAGCTGGTTGGTCAACGCAGTGAACTTTACTGCGAATTTCAACTCCATCGACGAACTGGTGGACAGCCTCAACGTGTGGGACCCCACTGGAAACTGGCAACACAACGATCCTGATAATTTGATAACCGGGGGTACACCAGGCAATTCCTATTCTGACATGGTGATCTGGTCGGTAGTCATAAATGCCGGCACGACCATTCCACGAGAGGATGATATTACTACAAATGGCACTTTGCTCAATTTTGGTGTCGGTAATAATACCGTGATCGTTACGCACAATGTCAGCGGTGAGTCGGAGACCGTCGTTGTTCTGATTGCCTGCATCAATTCCGAGACTATCCAGGCGCAGGTTGGGGTAGGGGAATCGGATACAATTTGCCTGGATTTCAGCGAGTTGTTGGGCGATGTAAACACGGTTACCAATCTTTGTTCGGGTTCAAATGTTCAGTTTCAACTTGTCAACAACGACAGTTGTGTTGCGTTCACGGGCTTGCAGGTCGGTACCGATACAGCCTGTATTGAAACCTGCGATGTATTTGGATTTTGCGATACGACTTATTTTGTGGTCAACGCAGTGCCATTCTCTGGCTCGCATCATGTTTACGATACAATTTTCGCTGGTGAGTCCGGAACACATTGCATCAATACTTCCGGCTTTCCTGGTACGCCATTTTCTATGGAAAATATTTGTCCGGGAAATTCCGGACTGCATGGCATTTTCAGCCTTGATGAATCTACCTTTTGTGTTGATTACACCGGATTGTTCAGCGGAGGTACGGACATGGCTTGTATCGTTGTTTGCGACGACATGAGTTTTTGTGATACCACCACCATCCACCTGACGGTAAGAAGACAGGGGCCGCTCGAGATTTACGATACTATTTTTATCAACGAGATGATCCCGTATTGTAATCTCGATACGAACAACCTTGACGGCAACATCAACGGGCTGTTCAATGATTGTCCTTTATCTTCCGGTACTTCCGTCTTTTTCGATCCCGATTTCGACAACCTTTGTGTTTTTTATGAAGGAATCGGCATCGGGCAGGATACCGCTTGTATCCATTTGACGGACGATCAGGGAAACACAGATACCATGTATTTTTATGTCCAGGTGGTCGCTCCGGCACTTGAGGTTGTATTCGATACCATCCGAGTAGGTTTGACGCCGGAGTATTGCATCGATACGACAGAACTCGTCGGCACAATCGTCAGCATCACAAATGAATGCCCGGAATCTTCCGGCACCTATGTTTCTTTTATTTTGGGCAATCCGCCTTTTTGTGTACAAACAGAGGGCCTTGCAGTAGGAACGGACACGGCCTGCATCGTGGCTTGCGACGATCTGGGCGTTTGCGATACCACCATTTTTATAATAACTGTTGAAGAAAATGACCATTTTCCACCGGAAGCTACAGATGATTTTGCTTCGATGGATCTGAACACGGAATTGTATCTTGATGTATGCACCAATGATATATTGCCATTGACCCTTCCGGTGACTGATCTGTACATCCTGCCGCCGTTTTTTGGAGGTACCGGGCCATCAAATGGTACGGCCACAACCGATGATGAGTGCATGATCCATTACATCCCCGATAATAATTTTTGTGGCGTAGATAGCCTGACCTATATCATTTGCAATACATTAGGCTGCGATACTGCTTTGGTGGAGATCACGGTGATTTGCTCATCGGGTGAACTCAGGGTTTTCAACGGTTTTTCGCCAAATGGCGATGGCGTGGGTGATTCCTTCCGGATAGATGGGCTGGATTATTTTCCGAATCACGAATTGTTTATTTACAACAGGTGGGGGAATCTCGTTTTCGAAGCCAGAAATTATGCAAACGACTGGCAGGGACGCTGGGAAGGCAGAGACCTGCCTGACGGCACTTATTTTTATGTATTGAACGACGGGGAGGGAAATGTGCTCTCCGGTCATGTTGTCATCCAGCGATAAACCTTTGTTTTTGGAGCCAATTTTTCAAAACAAACAATTGCGCAATTTAAAACCGTCCGTTTCAAAAAAACACGACAATCAAAAATGAATATGAGAAGAATTTTGACATTAGCGGTTTTCTCATTCCTGTTTTGTTCCGAAACTATCAGCCAACAGGATCCGATGTTTACCAAATACATGTTCAACAGTTTGGCCTACAATCCCGCGTATGCCGGATCGAATGGCCACATGGCAATCGCCCTGTTGTACCGAAAACAGTGGTGGAACATTCCGGGAGGCCCCAGTACGCAATCATTTACCATACATTCGCCTTTGAAAAATGACCGGGTTGGTCTGGGCTTTGGGTTTGTGCACGATGTCATTGGCCCGACGAGATCCATCGATGCCAATATCAGTTATGCTTATCACCTTCCTTTGGGCAAAGCCAAACTGTCGATCGCTTTGCAGGGAGGCGCCATGAACTGGCGGGCAGACTGGTCGGACTTGCTCATTGAAACGCCGACCGATGATGCTTTTTCTGAGCCGGAGCCAAATTATTGGCTGCCAAATTTTGGCGCCGGGCTATATTTTTATACCAAAAAATTTTACATAGGTTTTGCAAGCCCCAAGTTGATCGAATATGATCTGCGAAAAGAAAATCTCAACACCGTTCAATGGGCAAAGCAGCATCGGCACTATTATTTATCGGCGGGCGCCGCAATGCCGCTGAACGGAGAAGCGCTGGTTTTCAAACCTTCAATTTTGGTAAAAAATGTAGGACTTTTCAGCGGTTTCAACAAAAACGAGGTCTTTCAAAACTTCGGCTCGCCAACGGAATTTGACATCGACCTGTCGCTGATGTTCCAGCAAACTTTGTGGATCGGCGTTTCGTTTCGTTCTGCCATCGAAGCATTTACGGGAGGAGGCACAAGTTCGTATGATTCAGCCGATATCTGGGCAGCATTTTATCTGACCAACGGTTTGCGGATAGGAGTGGCTTATGATTATCCTTTGAATGAAATCAAGCAAACTTCCCAAGGGTCTTTCGAGATCATGTTGGGTTATGAGTTCAATTACATCACAAAACAAGCCGCGACACCAAGATATTTTTGACAAATAATAATTTATACTTACTCTTTGCAAGCATCAAAATAAAACAAAAGCCTAACCTATTTTTTATTAAAGTAAAACCATTTTTATTATGAATATTAAGCAACTGATATTCACATTTTTAACAGGCATCCTCTTTTGCAACACATTGCCCGGGCAATCTGCCAAGCTGAAAAAAGCCGATGCGAACATGGAAGCGCTGAACTACCAGGCTGCCATTCAATTGTATAATGAAATATTGGAAAAAGAAGACGAACCGCAGGCAAAGATACACCTGGCTGAATGCTACCGCAAAGTCAATGATCCCGGAAATGCTGAATATTGGTACGGACAGGTCGTTCGTTTGCCGCAGGTAGAACCGATCCATAAACTTTACTACGGCCAGATGCTGCAACGCAACGGCAAATGCGACCTGGCAAAGGAATGGTTTGAAAAATACGTCGCCGATGTCCCCGGAGATATGCGCGGACAGTATTTGTTGAAAGCCTGTGATTATGAAGATGAACTGAGAACAAAAAACTCGGGAATCTACGAAATTTCACACATGAAATTCAACTCCAACCTGGATGATTTCAGCCCCGCTTACCACAAAAAGGGGATCGTATTTGCTTCCGAACGGGACATGGGAACGGCAGTGAAAAGAATGCACGGATGGACGGGAAATCCTTTTTTGGAACTTTATTACGTCGAAGGAAAACAAATGGACGGTGAGGATTGCAGCAATGTGATGTATGGAACCCCTGAAAAATTCTCTAGTCAACTGAATACCAAATTCCACGATGCTTCCGTAACCTTTTCCGGTGATAACAAGCAGATATTTTTTACGAGGAATAATTTTGAGGATGGTAAAGCAGGTAAAAGCGATGAAGGCATTATGAAGCTAAAAGTTTACAATGCTGACCTGGGCAATAACGGCGACTGGCACAACCTCAAAGGCTTGCCCTTCAACAGCAACGAATATTCCGTAGCGCACCCAACGCTGACTCCTGACGGCAACAGGATATTTTTCAGCTCCGATATGCCGGGAGGTTACGGCGGAATGGACATTTACTACTCCGACAAAGAAGGCAACCGCTGGGGGCCGCCCATCAACCTTGGGCCGAGAATTAACACCGAAGGCCATGAAATCTTTCCTTATTACCACAAAACCGGAAAACTGTATTTCGCTTCCGATGGTTTGGTTGGTTTGGGAGGATTGGATATTTATTACGCAGAAGATCTGAAAAACGGCGAATGGGCTGAAGTGCAGAATCTGGGATACCCAATCAATACCGTGGCCGATGATTTCAGCATCATCATGAACGATGAGGGCACCTGCGGGTATTTCGCATCCGACAGAGAGGGTGGAGTAGGACGCGACGATATTTACGGATTCCGGAAAACCGCATCTCCCGTGCAAATCCTTGTGCTGGACAAAGAGACCCGCGAACCCATCGAAGGCGCCAATGTAGTAAGCGATTGTACCGATAATGCTTTGGTGACCGGCGCTGACGGAGTCGTAAAAATTGATATGAAGATGAATGAATGCTGTAACTTCTCAGCCATCAAAGAAGCCTACATCGAAGCTGCAAAACAAGGTTGTACAAAAGGGATCAAAACCGGAGAGCCTGTTTTTGTAGAAATTATGATGGATAAAGAACTTGTGTTTACCTTGCAGGGAGCGGTATTTGACGTCATCACCAAATTCCCGGTCGATGGTGTAACCCTTACCATTACAAACGACCGAGACGATGAAGTTCAGACTGTTGTGACGGATGACGACGGTTTGTTTGAGTTTGAAATCAAAAAAGAAACCTGTTATACGATCAAGGGAGAGAAAGAGAACTTTATCACTTCCGAGATCGTCGAACAATGCACACGCGGATTGCTCGAATCCACCACTTTACAGGTCAATCTGGATTTGCAACCCTATAAAGTCGATGTGACCACCATCAACAAAAATGCACTGAACGGCGTTACTGAGATCAGCCCGTCAGGCATCGATGAAAATGGTAATATTCCTTATCTCGTTCATATTTATTATGATTTCAACCAGGCATACATCCGCGATGAGTCCGTCACAGCACTGGAAGCGCTTTTCAAAATGCTGGAGCTGAATCCGGACTTCATCGTTGAAATAGGTTCGCATACGGATTCGCGCGGTTCGCATAGTTATAACCGAAGGTTATCTCAGCGCCGTGCCGAATCAGTCGTTCGCTGGCTCACCAATCGCGGTGTCGAAAGAGATCGTTTGTTTCCTGTGGGTTATGGAGAAAATAACAATGTGAACGATTGTAAAAACAACGTGCCTTGCAGCGAAAAAGAACACCAGATGAACCGGCGCACAGAGTTTAAGGTAATCGGCAAAAAGGGAGATATTGATATCATCCGGAATTCAAAACCCAATCCAAATGCCAGGGTTTCGGTTTGTGCCGGTTGTCCGTTTTAACACAAACTACACAAATTCAAACCGAGAGGGAAATTCTCCTGACTTCAGGAGGGTTTCCCTCTTCTTTTTATAAAAAATATCGGTAAACCGGGATGATCGTTGTGCGACCCCGCTTTTGTAGAAAATTATTTGTTTTCTACAAAAGCGGGGTCGAGAGTGATCTGGATTGGTTTGCTTTGCTAACGTACTTTGACCACGCTGTGGTCATACCAATCCATATAAGCACTTTTTATGTTAGCGTCCCTCGGTGTTGAATTTCGTTAGAAATAATATCATCCTAAAATTTCGACCACATCGTGGCCGTAGTTCGTTAGAAATTCGATCCGAGGAAAAACCCTCCGACCACATCGTGGTCGCACGAAATTGCCATCATATTCCATTCGGAAAATTATCAAAAAACGATCTGGTCGCTGGTTGTAACTAATTCCTTCACTCCACCCAAAGCACCATTCCTTTGAGGTAGGCACCTTCCGGGTGAAACAGGTTTACGGGATGATCCGCAGGTTGAGAAAGGCGCTGGATGAGCCGGATGCGGCGTTTTGCTTCGATAGCTGCCGCCGTGATGGTATTGTAAAAAAGAGCCTCATCGACCACCTGCGAACAGGAGAAAGTAAACAATATCCCATTCGGGGCAATCTTTTTTAAGGCCAGCGCATTGAGCCGTTTGTAACCCTGAACTGCGCTGTGGCGTTTTGAAAGGCTCTTGGCGTAAGCCGGCGGATCGACGATCATCAGATCATAAGTGGTTTCGGCAGTTTGCAGGTATTTTAAAACATCGCTCACATAAGCCTCGTGTGCTCCCGCAAAACCATCATTTAATGCCACATTTTTTAAAACCAGGTCAATAGCTTTTTGAGAAATATCCACCGAATGAACCAGCCTGGCTCCGGCTTTCAAAGCATAAATCGAAAACCCGCCGGAATAACAAAAGGCATTGAGTACGTTTTTGCCGGAGGCATATTTTGTAAGCAATTGCCGGTTTTCTCTTTGATCCAGAAAAAAACCGGTCTTCTGCCCCTCTTCCCAATCGACAAAAAATATATTACTATATTCATTGACCAATGACGATTGCGATTTCCCCCACAAATATCCGTTTTCAACCGAAGCCGCATATTTCGACGGTAGCGAAGCAGCGCTTTTATCATAAACCGCTTCGAGTCGGTTACCCAAAATCTCCTCCAAAGCATTTGTGATTTGTTGCCGCGACTTGTGCATGCCGATGCTGTGGCATTGGACGACAGCGGTTTTGTGGTAAATATCGACGATCAGCCCGGGGAGGCCGTCTCCTTCTGCGTGGATGAGGCGATAACAATTGGTTTCTGGGTTTTCGGTCAGGCCGATATTTTGGCGGTAGTCAAAGGCATTTTGGATTTTTGTGTTCCAGAAATGCTGGTCGATTTCTGTTTTTTCAAAAGAAAATATCCTTACCAAAATGCTGCCCTGCTGATAATGTCCCGTTGCGAGATACTGATCGTCATAGCTGTAAACTTCCACGATTTCGCCATCCTCAATGGATTCGCGAACCGCCTGGACACCTCCCGAAAAAACCCATGGGTGGAATCGCCGGACTGAAGCTTCCCGTCCGGATTTTAGCGAGATCTTTTTCATGGTTTTTCGGGCTTGTGTTTTAAATCGTTCAAAAAAATTAAATCCTGTAATTCAAGCCAATGCTGGATTGAAAATGGCGGATGTCAAAGTTATAAGAAAAATCATTTGTTTTGCTTTCGCTGGCTGTCAACATTGGGTGGTTGACTTTTAATTGTTCAAAATAAAAATGATTGAAACCCACCGGAATTTTTATTACAAATGCCAATTTATCAGACACTTTGTACTCTAATCGCGGGATCAGCGCCATCTCGGCTCCCAGCCTGTACACTGAAAAAGGAAAGTAATTGTAGGTTGTAAAATCAAAATTGTCATAATGGAAAAACGGATCCAGGCTCACGCTGATGCCCGGCTTTAGGTTTTTGAAACCTTTTATATTGAAAAGTTTGCCGTACTCCCAGCGCATAGCCAGGTCGATGGAAATTTTTTGTTTTCCTCCGATTGATTCTACAACGTTTTGTCCCACGATCTCTATGTTGGAATGATCATTATCCCAACTGACATTCAGCGCGGTGAGCGAATATTCCTGAAACCAGTTTTTTTCGTTTACCTTTTTTATACCAAAACCCAGATTTACAGGTGTTGTGAACCCTGACCGGGTCCGGTAATGTAACCTTCTGTGGTCTGGCAGGTCAAAAGATACCGCCTCGTAATCCACGTTGCAATTCCAGGGGACGAAAACATTCAGGTTTCCGCTGATCCACCATTTATTTTTGTTTTCGGAAGTGTTTTGTGCATTCAAGGTGATAAAGGAAGTTGTAACTAACAGGAGCGCCAGGAAGAGTTTAAGGGTCAAAGTGTGTGCTTTCATGTTCTTTTGTTTTTGTTAGGAAATATACAACCCGAACGCCACATTCGTCATGGGATTTTTTCTTAACAATATTTTGAACCGCAAGGTACGCAATCCAGCTTTTTAGAAGGAGGGCTGGGCTCCTAAAAAGCAGAACGAAAAGTGAAATTCGGAAATCCGGTTTCCTCATATCGCTTTGGAACATGCGAAGCTAAAGTTCACTCATTGCGTCTGAAATCTAAAGACTAAATGTGCTGACACAAAAACTTCTAACCACGAGGCACTTAGATCCTGCCTGCGACGCATGTCAGGCAGGCACTAAGAACCACAAAGCGAGAGGTTTGACAAACTGGGACTAAGATTTTATGTCAATATATCTGAAGTCTGAAGTCTGAAGTCTAAAATCTAATCTCTACTTGTAAATATAATTATAAACCTTCTGCAGATCGTACTCGGTTTCTTCCTGATGGATCAGGCAGATACACCCATCAATCTGGTTACCCTTGATCTTTCCGTACTGTACGCGGAAGGCATGATCGATATTAAAAAACTGGTTGATGATATCCGAAGGAAATTCATTGATTACATTTTT
The DNA here is from genome assembly GCA_964551455.1 of uncultured Saprospiraceae bacterium. GTDB lineage: Bacteria > Bacteroidota > Bacteroidia > Chitinophagales > Saprospiraceae > JAHDHW01. The sequence continues at coordinate 1,500 of CAZKDA010000003.1, read as the reverse complement.
ACCCAATACAAATGCGACATACCTCGATTGGATGCTTGTGGCGCTGATACAGAATGTGCCGGGTTTTGACAACCTTCTGAACGGGTTTTTATCATTTATACAATCGGGATGATTTGTGAGGGCTTCACTGAGCTTGTTGTAAATTTCGATAAGCGATTCGGACGGCGGATTGTCCATGGCCTGCATTACCTGATCATAGGATATCATATTCATAAGGATTTGATGATTATGAATATGATTTGCAAACTTTTTGCCAAGCGGTGAGACTATAAAATATAATTTTACGCTTACCTGTTTTTACGCAATTTCATTATCTGTTTTTTGCCTGCGAGGTTCATTTCAAAAAAGAGGGAATCGCTGTTGAGTTTGATGATCCTGACAGATTTTTCAATGCGTTCGCTGGCAAGGGTATCGGTTGAATAAAGCAAATCGCCCTGCACGTGGAAGTTGCCGGATTCTCTGTTGCTTAACCCCTGGAAGTTGTAGGTCTGATTGTCATAAAATTCAAAATTAATGGCCTTTAGATCGACGTTTTGAGGTTCATCATTTTCTATAAATTCAAAGGCTGTCCAACTCCCTATCAATAATTTGTCATCGTGTTTCTCTGCGCAAGCCGAAAGGCTTATCAAAAGCGCGGTTGCCAAAAAACGCATTGCATTTTTCATAATAAATTTGAATTTGGATGAAAATACAAAAATAAAAAAAACAAAGCGTTTTTATCACCTGAATAAAAACGCTTTGCCGCTTGATCGCTTAAACATTAAAACATCAGCAAAAATAATACGGCACCGGCGATAAATCCAATGAAAGCGAGCCAGGTGATATTCTTCAGGTACCAGATGAAATCTATTCTTTCCATGCCCATGGCAGCTACGCCGGCTGCCGAACCAATGATGAGCATGCTTCCGCCGGTTCCGGCAGAATAGGCGATGAAATGCCACAATTTCGAATCGATCATTTCCGTGTACATCCCCATTGAGGCCGCCACCAGTGGCACGTTGTCGATGATCGCTGACAAGAATCCTAAAATGATGATCACAACATCCTGGTTAGGAATTGTCTCTTGCAACCGCTCTGCTACGTAGCGGAGTGTTCCCACATTTCCTATCACGGCGCTTTCTAACGCCGTAACAGCCATCAATATTCCTAAGAAAAACAAGATGCTGGACATCTCGATCCTGGACAACGCTTTGTGCGCTGAATAAACATGTTTGCGCTCTTCCGTAAAATCTTCTTCAGGGTGGATATATTCCGAAACCAGCCACACAACCCCCATGCCCAGCATCATCCCCACATAAGGAGGCAAATGCGTGATCGTTTTGAATATCGGTACAAAAACGATCATTCCAAGTCCTAAAAACAACATTGTCTGACTGCTGAGCAACTTATTGTTTTCGCTCAACCCTTCCGGTTTTACTTCAATTTCACCTTTGAACGGTTTTAAAAAAGAAGCAACTAAAAAAGGTACCACAAAACAAACGATCGAAGGGATCACCAGGC
>CAZKDA010000002.1:20547-58624 GCA_964551455.1 uncultured Saprospiraceae bacterium | reverse complement strand
GATCAGCATCCTGTTCAGGTCGGGTGGTTTTGAAATAAAATCAAAAGCGCCTTTTTTTACGGCCTCGACGGCAATATCGATATTCGCATGCCCGGAGATCATAATGACAGGGGTATCAGGCGCTAATTCCTGAACGCGTTCGAGCGCTTCCAGGCCATCCATCTTGGGCATTTTGATATCCATGATCACTACGTCAAATTTTGTCTGTTTGAGCTTCACCATGCAATCCAACCCATCGACAGCTTCATCGACTTCGTATTTTTCAAATTCAAGGATTTCGCGAAGGGTATTCCGAATACTCAATTCGTCGTCAACGATTAATATTTTAGCCATAAATTTAAGAGGTAAGTAAGTTTTGAAAAGGAATTACGAATGATATTTATATTATGAAAAACCACAATTTTAACGCCAACTTTCTGAATAGGATGCTTTTTCAGCAAGATAAATTATAAAAATATCAATAACTATTTTGTTGTTCTTTAAGGGGTTATAATTTAGCTTCTTTTTAAGTTTAAAACAATCGCCAATGAAATTTTTATGTAATATTTAAGAAAAAACGGCAGCCCCGCCGGACTGGCCGACAGGGCTGCTTTCTCCTGAATATCAAGGTTTTTTGTAATTTTTTCCTTCTTTGACAAATAGCTTGACTTTAAAACATCCCGACACGTTGTGTCGGGATCAAAGAATCATTTTTTTAATACAGCAAGGTCACATCTCCGCGGTACAGCAACACAATACCATCGCTAAATTCTACTTCGACCAGGTAAACATACACGCCCGGATTCATGTAATCGCCTTTGAACGTTCCGTCCCAGCCGGATAACGAAGGCCCCGCATCTCCGGGGATCAGATCAATTGCTTCGAACATCAATTCTCCCCAGCGGTCAAAGACGCGAAAACTCCGGATCCGCTCCACGCCGGTGCCTGTGTGAACGTTGAAAAAATCGTTGGTTCCGTCGCCATTTGGTGTAAAAGTGTTGGGTATAAATACATTGCGGTTTTTGTCAACCTCTACAAGAATATCATCAAATCCTTCGCAACCATTGGTATCAACGACGGTCAGTGTGTAGGTCACATCATCCACAGGACTTACCCAAACTTCCGTGCAAAGGGAGTCCTCGCAATTCAGATTTGTCAGCGGAGCCCAAATGAACTGTTCGATGGGCAGTTGTGAAGAGATGATCGGATCGAGGTTAATACTGTCACCCAATTCGATCTCAGTATCGCTACCCAGGCTCACAAACACCGGAGTCGGCTGATTGACTGTGATGCTTTGCTCAGCCGTACAATCATTGGCATCATAAACCGTAACGATGTGATCGCCGGCCAGGATAGGAAAAGTTTCATTCATTTGCCGCCTCGGGCCTCCATTGACAGAAAACATATACTGGTTGATATTTCCGCCCGCACCGCCGTAAGCCGTATCGACCCCGATAAAGGTCTGGAAGCCATGACATAAAGGCTCCTCAATGGGTGAAATGACAAAAACGATTGGCGGAGGCTCAGTGATGGTATGGCTCGTAACATCCGAGCAGCCATTCTGGTCAGTGACTGTAACGAAGTAAGTTCCCGAAGGCAGCCCTGTAGCCACCAGTGAGGAAGAAACATTATTCGTCCAGGTGTAAGTTGCAGGGCCTGGATTTCCTCCTGTCCACGTTATGGCGATCTGTCCGTCAGCATCACCGTTGCAGGAAATGCCTTCCGTATTGTCAAGATTGATGGATGCAACCAGCGGATCGGGCTGATCGACTTCGATATTAAAAGGGAAGGTACATCCATTGGTATCGGTGATCAATACGGAGTATGTGCCTGCCGGCACACCGGTGATGGTCTGCCCGTTTACATTTGGATTTATCCATTGATAATCATAGCCGGGCATACCACCTGATGCCTGTACCGTAGCTTCTCCATCAGACAACCCATTACAACTGACCGGAGTACTAAAAGTATTCGCAACATTCACCCCCAGCGGCGGCGGTGCAGTAATCATGACAGAATCTGTGACGGAACACAAGCCATCATTCACTTCGAGGGTTTGGAATCCCTGACACAATTGGCTGGCACTGCTGGAGGCGGCATTCAGGTCAGACTCTCCTGATTCCCAGTTGAAGTTATACAATCCTGTGCCTGCTGTTCCGCCGGAGGCCAAAGCTGTTGCCTGTCCGTCACAGGGCACTCCGCCGTTACAATTCACTCCGGTTGAATCAGTAAAAACAATATTGATCGCAGGCGGATCGGGCAGAAAGATATCTACAACAAGTTCTTCGTCGCAGGCGCCGGAATCGGTGATCGTCACGGTATAAGTTGAATCTCCGACCAGGCCGGGAAGGAGCGGGAAAGTATTGGTAATCCCGGTTGACCAATCATAAACATAAGGTGCTACGCCGCCGCTCACGAACACGGTAACAGAGCCGTTGTCATCACCCGGGCAATCTGGCCGTTCGAACTGGGTAGAGTCCAAAGTCAATGGCAGAGGTGCGTACAGGGTAGCAGAATCCACGGCAATACAGCCGTCTTCTGCTGTTACGGTCACGTAATAGGTTCCAGGCCCCAGATCGGTTATCGAGGCGCCGGCGCCGGGAGATGGCGGATCCCAGGTATAGGTGTCGATGGGTGAATTGGTAGCAACAGCATTGACCGTTAAAGCTCCGTTCACGTCACTGGGGCAGGATACGCTCACAGAATCCCAGGAAACGATATCAGGCGGTATTGCGGGGTTGATCACCACACAATGAATGACCTGACAATTGTTGTCATCCGTAATGAAAACACAATAAGCGCCGTCGGGAACACCGGAAAGCAATGGCCCCATGTCGCCGGTTGTCCATTCATAAACATAGTCGGAACCAGGGTTAATAACGCCGCCGGATGCTACCACTTCTACTGCGCCATCGCTGCCCATACCGTTGCAGGTAACATGCGTCAGGCTAACCGTATCGACCATGATAGCGCCTACCTGCAAGCCGTTTTGTGCAAACTGCGAACAGCCCGCTGCATCCGTTACTGTTACCGAATAGACGCCTTGTCCAAGATTATTGATAGAAGTCACACCGGTATCTCCGGTTGACCACACGATCGTATGCGGGGCAACGCCGCCCAAGGGCGAGTTGGTGATCTCCATAAAGCCATCGGTAGAGCCGGCGCAGGAAGGCGGCATTCCATTGATAAAAACAAGCAATTCGGGGGCGTTGAAAACCTCAACGGTACCGATCTGGATATCGCCATTGCTGTCGGTCACGGTTACAGAATAAGTGCCTGGTGGCAAACCGTCATCGCCGGGTGGCATTCCGTCGCCTACAATTCCGGTTCCACCGCTCATGGCAATGGTTCCGCTTCCGTTCAAAGCAGTATTTGGGATATTTTCCCAGTTGTAAGTGTAGGGCGGTAAGCCGCCGGAAACGCTGATACGGATCGTTCCGTTGTCATCGCCAGCCAGCGTACTACAACTGTTGAAGTTCACCGTAAAATCTCCGGCGACGATCGATGTGCCGTTGATGCCATTAAATCCCACTTCCTGGGAAGTGTTGAACACCTCGATCTCCGTAAGATTTCCCGTAAACTCTACAGGCGTTTCGGAACCCGGCGGGCCGATCACGTTGAAGCAGATTTCAAAAATTACCGAACCGTCAGGAATTGTGATACCGCCGAAGGTCGCATCCAGCCAGCTTACAGTCAAGGCATCGGTGGGGGTAACAGGGCCGAAAAACAGGTCGGACAATGCACCCGTAGGGTTTACCGAGACGTATTCCAATACGGTGGGGTCCCAGTTGATCGTAAATTGAAAGTTGAGGACGTCAACAAAATCTTCGACAGAAATTTCCACGCAAACCATACCACCGCTGACGCTATATTCATCGGAAGCGATGAAAGTTACCGAAGTACAGCCTGTCATATCCACTGTAAAAAACGCAGAACAGCTCACGCCATCTTCGATTAAAACATTATAAATACCTGGCTGTGGGACTGTAAATTCTATTGTTTCGCCATGCGTAAAAAAGTTGCCATCAACATCGGCTTCGACCGTAGGATCCGTACTAAGCGTCACAATGACATCCGAATAATCCGAATCGTCAAACTCAGGTAAACCACCCGTGACGGTAAATGAAGCCGTACAATCGCCGTTGGCATTGACATTTATATTGGAAGCCTGGATGGCATTGAGATAAGTCACTGAAAAAGCATCATCCACATTAACATCCATGCAAGGGCCGAGTTCCATGGTGTTGGGATCCTGTTCAGGGCCGAAGGATGCAAAGTCGTCGAATGTCATGGGAGCAAACCAAACCTGCATGGGGTCTCCGCCATTGAAAATAGTCTGTACCTGCCCGTTGTTGAAAAAGGTAGCATCGCCGTTGATGCTCACTCCCTGCTGCACTGAGGTGACATTCGGCGGATCGATATGGAAGGGGTCGGTCAGGATGGAAGCCCAATTGGGGCCGCTGATGGTGGGGGGGTCATTGTAAAAGACATAGCTGAACCCCGGAGCCGACAGAGGTTGCGGATCACCGCTGAGATCGCCACCGAAATGCTGAATGTCCATCGAATCTCCCAGGCACAGGTAGAGTACGTTATTCGATTGGGCAGAAGGAAACAGGGTTTGTGTTGAAGTACCTGCGTCGGGATTTGCTCCGGGCGGGCACACCATGCCGGAAGCTGCATTAGGTTGCGGGTCAAAATTCCCTGTTTCGATCTTTTTGGGGGTTTGAGCTAGCAGGATAAAAGAACCGGATACAAAAAGGGCAAGTGGGATTATTCGTTTAATCATTTTCATCGATGTTTTTAATAAATCTGGCTGCTGGGAAAAAGGGCAAAAATAGCGAGGGGAAGTAAACTTGTGGTAATATTTTTTTTAAATATTTACCATGGTTATCCCTTTCACTATTCACCTTGAAATTTATGGTTATAACGTTGCTTTTGAGACCGGGTATTCAGTACTTTTAGCGTATTCCAAAACCCGGTATTTTAAGGAGGAATACACTTCCAGACCCTAATTTCAAAACAAAGTTGATTCCAATTTTATTCAAAAAAAGTTTAAAGTGTCAAAAGGGTAACTACAACAGGTCTTAACTATTTTTGAGCGGGAGATATTGCCTGTTCAGCGGTTTAAAACTGGCTGGTTTAGAGCTACAAAACTAAAACTTTTTTATAATTATTTTATGAAAAGAACTGAAAGTTTTTTGGTTTGCCGCCCTTTGTCATTCAAACTGCAAAAATGCAGGATTGTGATCAGCTTTACCATTTTTTTATTGTTTTCAAAAAACATAACATGCGTCAGGCAATTATCGCCATTTAAACACGACAACTCATAGACCCGCCCGCCTGACGTCGGTCGGGCAGGCCTGTCCCGATTAATCTGGGGTTCGGATTATAAAAATAAATGTATGGGTCGTCGGTATAACTGCTCACGGATAAAAGGTATTATGGTCTTTGAAAAGTTTTGAGAAACCTCATACATTTTTGCTTCCCGATACAAAACTTCCATGTGATTGACGATGAAGTCGGAGGTGGTGCAAATGTTAAAAAGAAAGCCAATAGGATTTCTGACCGGAACCGTATTTTTCATTTTCCTTTCATTACTGATGATTGCGCTGGTTGCCAAAATCATCTTTATGGGCTTGGATGGTTACAACATCATCCCTTTGTTTGCCGTCATTTCAATGATCTGTTCATTCAGGTTGTTAAAAAATTAAAATCCCTTTTGTAAATTAACGGCGGAATCAAATTCAGCGGAAGCCGGAGTTATTGTTTTGGAACTCATTAATGAAAAGAAAATTTTGAAAATTTGATTACGGCATTGCACATTCCCAGGTATCCGCTTAACCAGTTTATAGCGCATTTCTACTATTTTACCGGCTTCAATCCCGAACATACCATCGACCGGTTCCTGCCGGATGGCGAAGTGCAGATCATCTTCGACCTGACCGATTACCCGAAATACATTTACGACAATTTTACGCTGAAAGAAATCCAATCTTGCCAGAATGTTTGGTTTTCCGGCTTCCGCACGGAACCGATCACGATCCCTTCGGGCAGGGAAAGCGAAATGCTGATCGTGCAGTTCAGGAAAGGGAGGACAATGCCATTTTTATGTGAACCCATGCACCACCTGACCAATTACGTCGTTGACGCCGAGTTGGTGCTAAAAGCCGATATCCTGAACATCCGTTACGCGCTGCTGGAAGCTGCTACCCCCGCCAAAAAATTCAAGCTGCTTGAGGATCATTTGCTGAAATGCTATCTGTCTAAGCTGAATGAAAATCCCTTTGTCGATTTCGCCATTGCAAAGATCATGGCCTCCCCGGATCAGATGAGCATCAAAACCATCGCTCAAAAAAGCGGCTATTCGCAAAAGCACCTGATCAAAATGTTTCGGGAAGCGGTGGGGGTTACGCCCAAAGCTTTTTTAAAAGTCATTCGTTTTCAAAAAACCATTCAGCAGATCGAATCGAATATCCATGTAAACTGGGCGGCCATTGCCGACGATTGCGGATTTTTCGATCAAAGCCATTTCATCGCCGATTTTAAGTTGTATTCCGGCTTTACGCCAACTGAGTACATGCAGCAGAAAGGAGATTTTCTCAATTATATCCCCGTAAAATAGCGCAGGTAAATTTTTTCCTATCCCTTGTGAAAATGCTTCCGGAGTTTTGTTTTAAAAACGAAACTTATGGAAAATTTTATCATCAATCATTGGGCGGTGCTGGCCTGCGCAGTTTTTCACATGGTACTCGGAGCGCTTTGGTATTCTCCTGCGCTGTTTTTCAATGCCTGGAAAAAAGAAAATAACCTGACCGACGAACAACTCCGGCAATCCAATCCCGCAAAAACCTACGGCATCAGCTTCCTGATGGCCTATATCATGTCGTATAACCTCGCTTTTTTTCTGGGCGATGCAGCCACCGACTGGAAGTGGGGACTCACGGCGGGTTTTCTGGCCGGCTTCGGGTGGGCTGCGGCTATTTTTACTTCTATCGCGCTCTTCGAACAGAAAAGCTGGAAATATATCCTCATCAATTGTGGATTCATTGTCGTATATTTTTCCGTTATTGGCCTGATCCTTGGCGCCTGGCGATGAAACCGGAGGGGTGCGACCTCGCTGAGGTCGAAGGATGTTTCTGAAATGTATAGCGCTAACGTCATGCGACCGCGCTGCGGTCGATACCAGTTGGCTGCAAATTTCAGATTGTAACGCACATTCAATATTTGCCAGCCATGACCGCAGCGCGGTCAAATTGCGTTAGAATTTTATTTTTGTATCCGGCACCGACCACAGCGTGGTCGCACAATTTACTACAAAAAAAAACCAAAACATCATGGCAAAAACATCACAAGAAATAGAAAAAGAATTCATCGACGGCCTGAAATCCACCACCGGAACTGACCTGAAAGGCTGGATGGAAATTATCAAAAAATGCGGCATCGAAAAACGCAATGACATCATCAAATGGCTCAAGGTGGAACACGGCTTCGGCCACATGTTTGCCAGCCTGCTCATGGGCATCTATGCCAACGGCGGCAAACCCGTGTATGCCAGCGAAAAGACCCTGCTCGACAACCAGTTTGAAAAATACCAGGACATGCGCCCGCTTTATGATGAAATCCAAAAGGCGATAACAAAATGGGACAAATCATCTGAGTTTGTGGCTAAAAAAACCTATGTGTCTATCACCAAAAAACGGGAGTTTGCTGCGCTGAATATCAAAAAGGGAGAGCTGCGCCTGGGGATGGATCTGGGCGATATGCCCTTCAACGATCTGGTGGAAAAATCTAAGCTGACCGGCCCTATGCCCCGAATTTCGCACATGGTGGTGATCCGTTCGAAAGACGACCTCAACGACCGGGTTTTTCAGTTGCTGGGTATCGCCAACAAAAGGGTAAATCCCTGAACCCGACTGATCGCTGGAAATTTTTGTTGACAACTGCTTCCTATCCGTTAGTGGGGTGACTTTAAACGCTTTTGAGCGTTCGTTGTTTATTATCCCGTAACCAACGTTTACCACCCAATGAAACCAAACCTCAAATTAGCCCGACAGGACGACATTCCCCTGATACTCGGCATGATGGAGCGTTTTTATGCCATCGACAGTTACCCTTTCAACCGCGAAACCAAAAGCAGCAATCTCCGCACTTTTATCGACAACGATCAACTCGGTCGGCTCTGGATCATCCTTTTCGAAAATACCCCGATTGGCTACCTTGCCCTTACTTTCGGGTTCAGCTTTGAGTATGGCGGGCGCGATGCCTTCATCGACGAGTTGTTTATCGAAGAAAATTTTCGGAATCAAGGCATAGGGAGCGAAGTCATGCAATTCGTCGAGCAGCAGGCAGGTTCGCTGGGCGTCAAAGCCATTCACCTGGAGGTGGAAAAGAGCAATGTGAAAGGAAATCGCATTTATCTCAAACAGGGTTACGCGTCAAATGATCGCACTTTGCTGACCAAAAGTATCGATCGTTTTTAACCACAATAGCTCACAAAGGACAACAATTGGGAAAAATTAAAAATCCCTTTACTTTGTGTACTATTGTAATCTTTGTGATTCAAAAAAAACAAACCCCTCACGGCTTCATGAAAAAAAACGACGCCTTGCATGAGAATGCTGAAAAGACTTTGCTCCGGGCGCTGACGCTCAAAGACGCGGTTGGCGTGGGTTTGGGCGCGATCATTGGTGCGGGGATCTTTGTCGTGACGGGCGTAGCGGCGGGGGTAGCAGGTCCTGCATTTATCGTCGGACTTTTTGTAGCAGGGATCATAGCCACGTTTAACGGACTTAGTTCTGCCCAACTTGCAGCGGTTTATCCACAGTCCGGCGGAACTTATGAGTATGGTTATCGCGTGCTGAATCCCGCTTTGGGTTTTTCCGCAGGCTGGATGTTTTTGCTTAGTAAGTTATCAGCGGCTGGGGTCGTGGCTATTGGTTTTGGCAGCTATTTTCATCAACTGGTTCCTGTGGCAACTCCGCAGGTGATCTCGGTTGTAGCGGTTATTTTTCTAACTATTGCCAATTTTTTTCGGCATCAAAAAAGCAGGCGCACTCAACCTTGTCATTGTGTCGGTCACGGTCATTTCCTTGCTATACCTGATCTTTAGTGGTATTCCGGCTGTCCGCGCCGAAAATTTCAAACCTTTTGCACCGTTTGGCATTGCCGGGATAGCAGAAGCCGCAGCATTGCTGTTTTTTGCGTTCACGGGCTATGCCCGAATCGCTACGCTGGCCGAAGAAGTGAAGGAACCGGAAAAGACCATTCCCAGGGCAGTTATCATCACCATTCTGACGGCCATCGTGTTATACCTAGCTGTTTCTGTGATCGCCATTGGCGTGATCGGCACGGAAGCTATGGCGGGTAGCACGTCTCCATTGCAGGTGGTGGCAGGAGCGGTGGATTTTCCTTTTATAAAAACGGTAATTACCATTGGCGCTTCCACGGCGATGCTGGGGGTATTGCTCAGCCAGGTTTTGGGTATCAGCCGCATGATGCTGGCTATGGGGCGGAGAAATGATCTTCCGAAAGTGTTTGAAATGATCCATAACCGTTATCGGGTTCCGTATCTCGGGATCATCGTCACAGGAGGGATCATTTTGCTGTTAACCCTTTTCGGAACTTTTGAGTTCATCGTCAGGGCGGCTACTTTTACCATTTTGCTGTATTACAGCATCACGAATATCGCTGCGCTCAATCAACCCCGCAAGGAACAAATCTATGGAAAATTGATCCCCTCGCTTGGTCTCGCAGGCTGTCTGACTATGTCAGTTTCCTTACCATTGACAGTAATCCTTTCGGGTATTGCTTTGCTGCTGGCGGGTTTTGTGTTCCGGTTTGTTTTGCAACAGGTGTAGTTTCCCGTTGGTGTAAATCATAAGTACTATGTAAAGTAAGTTTTTTGACATTTGATTTTCCATTTCGAACTCACCCCCTTGATCCCCCTCTCTTGCAAGAGAGGGGGAAACCGAGCGAAGCGAAGGTAGGGGGTGAGTTCAAAACCACGTTTTATTAATTTATTTAGTTTACAAAGTAATAAGTAGGCAAACAAAAATATTCGACATTTTTTGAAATTTAAGTTACGGGGTCATTTGAAGTGCCCCCGTAACTTAAGAGTAAAAAAGTAAACGTGTCGATTATTTGTGTTCAGGTACTTATCTCCTCGTTCTGACCGGACTCATAGCAAAGCCAGCACAGACAGGTTATGGTATGAAGTGTTTATTCAAAATTTCCTTAAAGCTTTAGGGAACTTCTAAAAATTGCCTCATCTCCCGATTTGTCGGGATTTGCAATCTCAATCTAATGGAAAAACGTTTCTAATTGTTGATAATCAATCTCTTGCGATCTTTGCGAAAAACCTTCGCGATCTTTGCGGTTAAGATTTTTGAATTTTTAGAAGTCCCCTTTAGACTACACCATTTTATTTTATATCCCGATTTCAACCTGGAAGCGGACATACCAGTTATTTCGGGTGGTTCCGTCGAAAAATTCAAGGTGATCGTAGGTAAATTCTGTTTGCAGCTTGAAAGCATGTTCCCTAAAATATCTTGTAAGGCCTATGCTGTATTGCCGGGCATCAGGGGCCAGTTGCTGGATAGCCTTTGCAGCATTTTGGGTGGAAAATCGCCCGATGATTTCAAAATTACTGGGGAAGATATAGCTCAGTTGGTAGTCGAACCCCATACCCGTAAAAACGAAGTTAGAATCCTGGGTTACGACGTCTTTGGTGATCGGGTTTTCACATTCCCTTTTCATAAAAGCGGTCTGAAAAGCCCAGCCTTTGTATTTTAACATACCGTCGATGAGCAGAGATTTGAAGGTGCGCTCTTCAAAAAGATCGGCTCCGAGTTGTCCTTGCGTTCTTTTTGCATTGTTGTTCTGGCTGACGGAAGCGGAAAGCAGGACTTTTGGCGTGGATTCGCGCATTTGGTCTCCTTCAAAATAAATTCCTTCTTTCATAAAGGCCCCAAAAGGAAACAATTCGAGCTTGGCGGTATAAGCGAGGTTGTTGTCGGAGGTTCTTGTCCAGTTTCTTCCTTCTCCGGTAGAGATCGCCGTTTTGAGGTTATAGGAAAATCGGTTGAGGTTTTCATTGATGTAATACGCCTGTATGCCGAAATCCCTGTCGATATTGAATCGTGCATTGTTGATCGTCCTGTCGGTAAATTGCAAGGCGCCCGATGAATTGACACGCTGCCGGTTGCCGGGCAATTTGGTTTGCCCAAAGATAAAATTCCAGTGCCGGTTGGGTCGGTAAATAAATACCGCATCGCGGATGATGTTTATATTTTGACCCGCTTCAATAGAACCTACATCGCCAGGTGAAAAAGATAATTGAATGACATATAAAAACTTAGGGTCACCCACAAAACCGTCAAAACGCAAACGCAGGCGCCTGATGTGTGCCTCAAACCTCGGATCTGCATTTTCATTTTTGACATAACTCATACGGTTTTGCATCCTGAAACGGATATTGAACCGGAAGATACTGTCGGGCGATATGATGCCTACGCCACTTCCGAAATGATAATAGGGCAATGCCGCCAGCCTGATATCATTATTGTCCTGAATGTAAATCGTGTCATGGATCTGTGCTTTCAATTGAATGAAAAACAGGGTCAATAGGAAAGTTGAAATTTTTATCTTCATTTTTGTTTAAAGTTGGTTTTATAACTTTCGGCGAATTGAAGTCGCAAAAATATGCCATACTTTTTTAAATGCCGGATAAATATTCCCAACAAAAAATTTAGAACAGTGAAGGATGTAACAAAGGTTAAGGGTGTCCCGATTTCATCGTCCCGCTTTTTGGAGAAAAAGCGGGACGACACAGTCGGGACACCACACAGCATACAAACTAGAAACTACAAATAATGAACTTTAAACTAAGAACCATTACTTCGGCAGCGTAAAATAAAAAACTGCGCCTTCGCCCAGCTCGGATTCCACCCATATCTTCCCCCCCAGGCGCTGAACGATCTTCTGACAAATAGCCAGGCCGATGCCTGTTCCTTCATATTCTGTGCGTGCATGAAGCCTTTGGAAGATGATGAAAATGCGGTTTTTAAATTCAGGGTTGATGCCGATGCCGTTGTCTTTTACGGCAAATTCATAAAAACCCTCTTTTTCGGTACAGGAAATAAAAATCTCGGAAGGAGTGTCCGCTTTGCGAAATTTAACCGCGTTGGAGATGAGATTTTGAAACAACTGGATAAGGAGCGAACTGATGGAATGCACTTCAGGAAGTTCTTCACAATGGATGGCCGTATTGGATTCTTCGATGCTAAGCCGTAAATTTTGTATGGCGATCTCCACGATGTCAATAATTTTAACGGGTCGTTTTTCAGCTTCGGCATTCCCGATGGTAGCGTATCGCAGCAGGTCGTCGAGCAGGCTGTTCATGCGAAACACACCTTCGTTGATAAATTCAAAAAACAATTTTGAATCTTCCGTTTCCTGGTTTTTATACATTTTTTCAATGAGCTGTGTATAGCTGCCGATCATTCGGAGCGGTTCTTTCAGGTCGTGCGAAGCCACGTAGGCAAACTGGCGCAACTCTTCGTTGGCCTGCCAAAGTTCTCGGTTTTGGCGGTTGATCTGTTCGGATTGTTTCAACAGCAGCGCCTGGAACTCATTTTCTTTGGTAAGCTGTTCGATCTGTTCCTGCTTTTCCTTTATGGATCGGTCGATCTCATAATCGAGGATCCGCAACCTCAGTTGTACTTTTGAAAACGATTCCTGTGCCTGTGAATAACGGATCTGGTATTCCAGCGCTTTTTCAAAATTTTTCCCTTCCCGGTAAATGGCAGCCATAAGCTGGTAGCCGCGTATTTCGCTGATGTGGTCTTTCATTCGCCTGGCCAGCACGATGCCCTTGCCGGTGTAGTGGATAGCTTGCTCTCTTTCTTTTTTATGATAAAGAATATTACCCAGATTGATGAGATTGATGAGTTTGCCATTGACTTCGCCCAAGCCTTTGAACAGTTTCTGTGCAGCGAGGGCCTGTTCGTAAGCCTCTTCGAAATTTCCCTGAGCGGCTTCTGAGCGGCTCATCTGTGCCAGCGAGAGCGCCATCATGACTTTGTAATTGATCCTTTGCGCCAGTTGATATGCCTTTTTGAAATTTATTTTGGCTTTGCCGGGCTGCTCATCGTGGTAATAAATATTTCCGAGATTATTGTAAATAATTATCTGGTTGTGGCTTTCCAGCACATCGCTGTATTCATCTAACACGGTTTTGTAACGGCTGATCGCTTGTTTGTAATTGAACAGAGAAGCATAGATCGTAGCGATATTGATGAGGCTATTCGAAACGTAATACCGGTAGCCGCTGGATTTGCTCATTTCAAGGACATCCAGAAAATAGGGCATTGCTTTTTTAAAATCCGACTTCGCTGCGTAATAAACCCCGATATTGCTCAATGCAGATAATTCCTTTTCCACATTGCCGGTACGCCTGCTGATATCCAGCACTTTTTTGCTGTAATCCAGGAGCTTGGAATACTCCTGCCTTTTGATATACACCTGGCAAAGCTGGTTATAGACCTCACATTGTAGAGATTCATCATTGTCGTCGTGGAGCAGGGTAAGCGCCGATTTGGCAAACTTCAGCGCCTTGTCCAGTTCATTCCTCGAAACATTGAGCCGGCTCAGGGTACACAAAGACAATACCTCACCCTTGTTGATCTTGTTTTCGCGATAATATTGCAATGCTTCATTGAAAGACTTGTCGGCGGCCACATAATCATTAGCATTTTGAAAAACCTCTCCGAATGCCAGCAGGATATCGGCGCTATGGCCATTTTCGTTGGGCGCCTGGTTGAGGCTGTCAGCCGTTTGAATGTATTGCAACGCTTTGGGGAAACAGCTTTGGTCGCCGTTATATTTCCCGGAAGTAGCCTGTATCTTCCCCAACAACAGGTTTGATTGGATAATGCCTGGCCGGTAAGTTGTCGAACTGGAAAGCTCCAGAGCTTCCAGAGCAGCATTCATGGCCTGCTCCAGGTGGCGCTTTGTAAAAAGCTGATCGCTCTGTTTTAAAAGCTGATGTATTTTTTCAATGCTCATGGTCTGTTGAGTATGTTTTGGTAAAGTTAAGACATGAAACTGAAAGATTCTAAATTCCGATGTCCGATCCTGAACAAAGTTGACGCTGATTACCAGATGGTTATAGTAAACAAGAACTTTGCTTCGTCAGGAAAAATATTACTCTATCGAGGTATTCCCGTTGCAGGGTTCAGGGGTGTGTGGCTCTACCGGTTTTACGGCTATCCGCGCTAATGGGAGGAACTGCAAATTTATAAAAAATGACGATCAGTTAAAACCCGCTGTGGGAAATTCCTTCTTATCGGATGCTTCAATCTATGCTTTGAAATTATCTGCGTACTGGCGTTGTATATGTACTGTAGCCTGAAATGCCGGTTTTTTCAATCAAAAGATTTACCTTCGCCTCTAAAAAAAATTATGATTTTTCAGTTTTGGTTTCGCGGTATTATTTACAAAACAGGGCTGGAATGTTAATCGAAAATTCACGAAACAACCTACTATGAAAATTCTCGTCACCGGCGCTGATGGCCTGCTTGGCAACAACCTGGTCAGGGAATTGCTCTCGCGAAACCACGAAGTCAATGTCCTCCTGTTGCCGGAGAGCGCTGCGCACTCACTCGACGGCTTGAGCATCCATCGTTTTTACGGAAATATTTTAAATCGCCGGGAGGTTCAAAATGCCATGCGAGACTGCGATGCCGTCATCCATGCCGCTGCCAACACCAACATCTGGCCTAGTCGATCAAAGCTGATCCGGCAGATCAACATCGGGGGAACCCAAAACATCATCGATGCGGTATTGAACGAAAAAGTAACCCGGATGATCTACATCGGGACAGCCAATTCCTTTGGTTTCGGTACAAAAGAAAAGCCAGGCCACGAAGGCTTGCCATACCAATCGGCAAAATACGGCGTGGATTATATGGATTCCAAACTGGAGGCACAACGGCTGGTTTTACAAGCTGTAAAAGAAAAGGGATTGCCGGCGATCACCATCAACCCCACTTTCATGCTCGGCCCCTACGATACCAAACCCAGTGCAGGAGCCATGATCCTGGCTATTTACCAGCAAAAAGTGCCGGGCTTTGCTCCCGGAGGCCGCAATTACGTTTATGTGAAAGATGCAGCAGTAGCCATCGCCAACGGCCTCACAATGGGAGAAACCGGCGAAAGCTATATCGTCGGTAACGTCAATCTTTCCTATCGGGAAATGTTTACAACCATCGCAAAAACGGTGAATGTGCCCCCGCCGAAAATCCGGATCCCTGCGCTTTTTATCAAAGCTTACGGCCTCATCGGATCGGCTTACGGTTTGCTCACCGGAAAAGCGCCAACGGTCAGCTACCCTATGGCCCTGATCTCCTGCGACGAGCATTATTTTACTGCAAAAAAGGCAAGAGATACCCTGGCACTGCCGCAAACAGACATCGAAACCGCCATCCGCGAATCATTCAACTGGCTGAAAGAAAATGGATACTGTTAGGTGGAGAGTTGTGGAGTTGGGAAATTGCGGGTTCGCAGATTAACAAATCAGCAAATTAACAAATTAACAGATTAGCAGATTAGCAAATCAACACCCTTGAAGCATTTACAGAACAAAGTTGTCATCATCACGGGATCCAGTATGGGGATAGGGCGTCGTCTGGCATTCGAAATGGCGAGGCGGGGAGCAAAAATTACGCTGAACGCCAGAAATCCCGAACGGTTGGAAAAGATGCAGGCAGATTTACAAAACGCCGGAGTCGAATCGATAGCCGTAGCCGGTGATGTATCGAAGCCCGAAGAATGTAAAAAGATCATCGCGGCAACAGTCGAAGCCTTTGGGAAGATCGACATTCTCATCAACAATGCCGGTATTTCGATGGAAGGGACAGTCGAGGAGCTGGCTCCGGAGGTGTTCCGGAAAGTAATGGAGGTCAATTATCTCGGCGCGGTTTACGCAACGCAGGCGGCGCTGCCTCATCTCCGAAAAACCAGGGGCAGTGTGATGTTCATGGGGAGCCTGGCGGGTATCCACGGATTGCCGAACCACAGCGTGTATTCTTCTTCAAAAATGGCGTTGACCGCGCTCGCCGAATCCTTGCGGATCGAACTCGATGGCAGCGGAATTCACGTAGGATTGGCTTTTGTTGGCTTTACAGCAAACGATCCTGAAAAAACGATTTTTGATAAGAATGGAAAAATAATCGCGCAACCCAAGCGTGATTTCATCAAAACAGAACCCCCTGAAAAAGTCGCGCTGAGAGTGATTAAAATGATTGAAAAAAGACGGTTCAAACAGTATTTTACAAACCTTGGAAAACTGAATGCCTTCGTCAAACGATTTTTTCCTTATGTGATCGAGATCGTTTTAAAAAAGAATTATAAATCAAGGGGATAGCCGCATGTTATGTGCAACTGGATAAAAATTTATAAACCTTAAAAATTTGGATTGCATAGATTTCTTACACGAAGTTCATTTCATTCTGAAACTAATCAACTACAACCCTTGTTCTTTACGTAGGGCTTGATTATTTTTACACGTAAAATATTAAATTATGAATACCAAGCTAACTTTAAGTCTCAACAAAGAAATAATAGAAAGAGCAAAAGAATATGCAAAGGAACATAATATAAGCCTTTCATTTTTAATTGAAAACTACTTACAAAAAATCATATCTGATTATCATTCTGAAATGGCAAGTAAAGGAAGTATAGTCAACGAATTAAGTGGAATAATCAAGTTAAATTCGGACTTTAATTTTAAAGATGATTATACTGATTATTTAATTGAAAAATACAAATAGTTTTGGATAGGATCTTTGTTGACACCAACATAATTTTAGATTGGTTAGCTCAAAGAGAACCATTCTTTGAATTTGCCAGAGAATTATTTAGAAAAGGTGAAGAAAAAGAGATCGTAATTTTAATTAGTACGATGAGTTTTATTTCTACCGAATACATTTTAAGAAAGCAAATTGGTAAACAAAAAGCAAAACAAACACTTGCTGCCATTCGAACTATTTGTAAGGTTTGTGACAGTGGTGAAAAGGAAATTGACCTTTCAATCATTTCCTCAATGAAAGACTTTGAAGATGCTTTTCAATACTATACAGCTTTAAATAATTTGGCAAAAGTGATAATTACCAGAAACCCAAAAGATTTTACAAATTCAGAACTACCGATCATGAGTGCTGAAGAATACTTAAAATCTGAGAAAAAATAGCGTACACATAACGATGGCTATACACACATGCCAGCGATCCCAGCCCACGGCAAACCCGCCCGCATGACGCAGTCGGGCGGGTTTGCTGGCACGTTGCATAGCCTATCGTTTTCCGAAATATTCCGGGCCGGGATGCTCTGACACGCTTGAATAAAAACACTCCGAAGTTTGTTAATTATCAACGTTTTAAACCTTAACTTTGCGCGGATTTCATTTTAAATAAAGTTTAAACTTATTCTAAGCGTAAAACCGCCTCACAATGGATTTATTTGAAAAAATCAGGAACAGAGTTGATCCTTTAGGGCAGTATTCAAAAGACGGACACGGATATTATTTGTTCCCCAAGCTGGAAGGACCGGTTTCCAACAAAATGATCTTCAACGGCAAAGAAGTGCTCACCTGGAGCATCAACAATTATCTGGGGCTTGCCAATCATCCTGAGGTACGGAGAGTAGATGCCGAAGCTGCTGCTGAGTGGGGCCTGGGGTATCCGATGGGTGCCCGAATGATGTCGGGGCATACCAAATACCACGAATCGCTCGAAACCAGGCTGGCCGAATTTATGGCAAAAGAAGACGCTTACCTGCTCAACTACGGTTACCAGGGCTTCATGTCTGTCATCGATGCGCTCGTTGACCGCAAAGACGTGATCGTTTACGATGCCGAATGCCATGCCTGTATTCTCGACGGAGTAAGGCTTCACCTGGGCAAACGGTTTGTTTATGCGCACAATGATATTGACAGTTGCCGCAAGCAACTGGAACGCGCCACCAAGCTTACCAAAAATACAGGTGGTGCTATCCTCGTCATCACAGAAGGAGTGTTTGGCATGTCGGGAGATCAAGGGAATATCCGTGAGATCGTGGAATTGCGCGAAAAAGAAGGATTCAGTTTCAGGCTCATTGTCGATGATGCGCATGGCTTCGGTACACTGGGCGCATTAGGCAGGGGAGCTGCCGAAGAGCAGGGCGTACATGACAAAGTGGATATCTTCATGTGCACCTTTGCAAAATCCATGGCCAGTATCGGTGCATTTGTCGCTGCCGACGCCGACATTATCAATTATCTGCGGTACAGCATGCGCTCGCAGATATTTGCCAAATCGCTGCCCATGCCGCTGGTCATCGGGGCTTTAAAACGCCTTGAACTACTCAAAGACATCACCCATAAAAATAAACTTTGGGAAATCGTCAATGCCCTGCAAAACGGATTGAGAGAAGCAGGCTTTTATCTTGGCAAAACCAACTCGGCAGTCACGCCGGTACATCTGGAAGGAACTGCCGGCTCCGCTACGATGATCACCCACGATTTGCGTGAAAATTTCGGCATCTTTTGTTCGATCGTGGTGTATCCCGTAGTGCCGAAGGGCGTCATCCTCCTCCGCTTGATCCCAACGGCGGTTCACACGCTCGAAGATGTCGATTACACCATCAAGGTTTTTAAAAAGATAAAAGCAAAACTGGACGCCGGTGAATACGACCATCAGGGCGCCGGAATTCTTAAAGCCAATATTTAACACCTGGTTGCGATACCCGCAGTTGAATTAATTCAAAAGTAACTGCTTAGCTAGCGCCACTTGACTCATTTTTTAAGAATCACTAAAAAACAGGAGATGGTAAGCAGTTATGTTTTATCCTATCTGCGAAAATTTGCGCAATCTGCGGGAAATAAAAAAAAGCCCGCTGATCTCGCTGATCTGCGCAGAACTTGTGACGCCGCAGGCGTTAACCCTGAAAGGTTATCCTATCTGCGAAAATTTGCGATATAACACCAAGCGTCACAATTTCTGCGGGAAATAAATTAAAAAACGATTAAGTAAGCAGCTACAAATCAAAAAAACATACTATGCCTGTAATCAGTGGAATCCAACAGATAGGGATCGGAATACCTCATGTTTATAATGCTTTCGATTGGTATCGTAAATACCTGGGGATGGACATCCGGGTTTTTGACGAAGCTGCCGAAGCTGCACTCATGCTGCCTTACACCGGCGGGAAACCCCAGCAGCGACACGCCATCCTCGCTATCAATATCCAGGGCGGTGGCGGGCTGGAGATCTGGCAATACACTTCGAGAGTTCCGCAACCTCCTGCGTTTCAGATCAGGCTCGGCGATCATGGGATTTTTATTTCAAAATACAAAAGCCGCAATGTCCGCGAAGCTTTCCGAACTTTTAAAAACCATGGTTTGAACGTCATTGGCGAACTATCGAAAAATCCTGCCGGCAAAGATCATTTTTATTTAAAAGACCCTTACGGAAACCTGATCGAGATCGTGGGATCGGAGGACTGGTTTAAAAACTATTCCTCCCCTACCGGCGGCGTTTACGGCTGTGTGATCGGTGTTTCGGATATTGAAAAATCCCGAAAAGTTTATTCGGAAATCCTGGGTTACGATGAAGTCCTTAGTGACGAAACCGGAGCGTTTGAAGATTTCCAGGACCTTCCCGGCGGCTCCGGCAAATTCAGGCGGGTCATTTTGAAAAACAGTCGCAAACGCGTCGGCGCCTTCGGACGTTTGCTTGGCGATGCGGAAATCGAGCTGGTACAGGCGCTCGACCGCGATGTTCGCAAAATTTATGAAAACCGCTTTTGGGGCGATCTGGGCTACATCCACCTTTGTTTCGACATCAATGGCATGGAAAATCTGAAAAAAGTTTGTGAAACAAACGGCTTCCCTTTCACCGCCGATAGCAGCGACAGCTTTGATATGGGCGAAGCCGCCGGCCATTTTTCCTATATCGAAGACCCCGACGGTACGCTGATCGAATTCGTGGAAACCCACAAAGTTCCCATCCTTAAAAAGCTGAATCTCTACCTCAACCTGAGAAAACGCGATCCTGAAAAACCCTTGCCCGACTGGATCGTCGGCGCTCTGGCTTTTAACCGGGTGAAAGGATGATGGTTTTTGGTTTGCCACGCCTTTGGCGTGGTTCGTGGTTTTTGGTTTGTTTTTCGGTTTCCGGTTCACTGTTTTCCGTTCACCGTTCACCGTTCACAACCATCCCCTATCATCCTCGTTCCGACGCAGTCGAACAATCCCCTTATCCCCACAATCATACATCATAATTCAAAACAGGAGCAAGCCATCGTTCAATGGCTTCGGTGTTCATGTTTTTCCGCCTCGCGTAGTCTTCCACCTGGTCTTTTCCGATCTCACCCAAGCCGAAATATTTGGATTCCGGGTGTGAAAAATACCAGCCGCTCACAGCTGCTGCAGGGTGCATGGCAAAACTTTCGGTCAGGCGAATGTTTGTATGTTTTTCTACCTGTAGCAAATCGAACAAAGTTCGCTTTTCGGTATGCTCCGGGCAGGCGGGGTAGCCGGGAGCCGGTCTGATACCGGCGTATTTTTCGGCGATCAGTGATTCATTGTCGAGAGATTCCGAAGGAGTATATCCCCAGAATTCTTTCCTGATGCGCTGGTGCATGCGTTCGGCAAAAGCTTCGGCGAGCCTGTCGGCCATCGCCTTCAGCATGATAGCGCTGTAATCGTCGTGTTCCGCTTCAAATTTTTCAATATGCTTTTCAATACCGATGCCAGTGGTGACAGCAAAGCCGCCGATGTAGTCTTTCAGTCCGCTGGATTTGGGAGCGATAAAATCAGCGAGGCAATTATTGAACTGCCCGGGCGCCTTTTGGCGCTGCTGACGGAGGTGATGTGCCACTGTTTTGATCTCCCTGCGGCTGTCGTCGGCATATATTTCTATGTCGTCGCCGATGCTGTTGGCCGGAAAAATTCCAACCACGGCCTGGGCTTCCAGCCATTTTCCGTCGATGATACGGCGAAGCATGCTGCGGGCATCATTGTATAATTTTTTGGCTTCGTTCCCAACGGTTTCATCTTCCAGTATTTCCGGGAATTTTCCTCTCAGTTGCCAGGTGGAGAAGAATGGCGTCCAGTCGATATAGGCGGCAAGTTCTTCCAGGCTGTAATCTTTAAAAACTTTTACGCCGGTGAATGCCGGTTGAAAAGGAGTAAAGTTTTTCCAGTCAATCCGGAGGCTGTTTTCACGGGCTTGTTTTAAACTCAGGTATTTTTTATTGGATTTTCGGTTGCCCCGAAGCTCCCTGACCTGGACGTATTCTTTTTTTATGTTTTCCACAAAACCGCTTTTCGCTTTTTCGTTTTCCCCGGTCAATGCACCGGCTACCGCAACTGCCCTCGAAGCATCCAGCACATGCACCGTCGGATGGCTGTATTGCGGTTCGATCTTGACCGCCGTATGCGTTTTGGAAGTTGTGGCGCCGCCGATGAGCAGCGGAATTTTAAATCCCAGCCTTTCCATTTCTTTGGCAACATGCACCATTTCATCCAGCGAAGGCGTGATCAGGCCACTCAGCCCGATAATGTCCACATTTTCTTCTTTGGCAACTTTTAAAATATGGTCGGCGGGAACCATTACGCCCAGGTCGATGATCTCAAAGTTGTTGCAACTCAGCACTACACCTACGATGTTTTTTCCAATATCGTGCACATCTCCCTTTACAGTTGCCAGCAAAATTTTTCCATTATTTCTTCTCCGTCCTGCGGTTTCGTTTTCTTCTTCTTTTTCAAAAGCCAGATCAACGCCACCAACTCCATTGGCAAGCGCCTTCGCTGGTTTTTTTATAAACGGAGTGATCAATGCCACAGATTTTTTCATGACCCTGGCGCTTTTCACCACCTGTGGCAGGAACATTTTCCCGGAACCGAACAGGTCGCCGACGATGTTCATGCCATCCATCAGCGGCCCTTCGATCACCTGGAGTGGCTTGGGATATTTTTGGATAGCTTCAAGGGTATCCTGTTCGATAAATTCGGTGATCCCCTTGACCAGCGCATACGACAAGCGTTCTTCCACCGGAGCGCTTCGCCACGAGAGATCTTTTTGGATGGTTCTTCCACCTCCCTCGATCCGCTCGGCGTAGCTGGTGAGCGCCTCCGTTGCATGTTCATTGCGATTGAAAAGTACATCCTCCACCAGTTTGAGCAATTCTTTGGGAATGTCTTCATATACTTCGATCATGCCTGCATTGACGATGCCCATGTCCATTCCGGCCTGGATGGCATGGTAGAGAAAAGCGGAGTGCATAGCTTCGCGAACCGCATTGTTTCCACGAAATGAAAACGAAATATTGCTTACCCCTCCGCTGATCTTCACACCCGGACAACGGGCTTTGATCTGCCTTGTGGCTTCGATGAAATGGATTGCATAGTCGTTGTGCTCTTCGATGCCGGTAGCTATGGCAAAAATGTTGGGATCGAAAATGATGTCCGTAGGCCGGAAACCCGCTTTTTCTGTGAGCAGCTTGTAAGCGCGTTCGCAGATTTCCACTTTGCGATCAGTGGTATCTGCCTGCCCTTTTTCATCAAAAGCCATCACCACCGCTGCCGCGCCGTAGCGACGCACCAGCTTCGCCTGCCGCAGAAATTCTTCCTCCCCTTCTTTCATGGAAATGGAATTGACGATACATTTTCCCTGGATACATTTCAGACCGGCCTCGATGACGCTGAACCTGGAAGAATCGATCATCACCGGCAATTTGGCAATGTCGGGTTCGGTAGCCAGCATATTCAGAAAAACAGTCATTTCCTTTTCGGCATCGAGCAACCCTTCGTCCATGTTGACGTCAATGATCTGCGCTCCGCTATCCACCTGTTGCTGCGCAACGGAAAGTGCTTCAGCATAATCACCCGTTTTTATCAGCCTCGCAAATTTTGCCGAACCGGTCACGTTGGTGCGCTCGCCGATGTTGACGAAATTGATGCCCGGACGAATGACGAGGGGTTCCAGGCCACTTAGTTGCGTGTATTTTTTAACAACCGGGATCTTTCGCGGGGGAATCCCTTTTACGGCTTCTGCCATCGCCCGGATGTGATCCGGCGTGGTACCGCAGCAGCCACCAATGATATTCACAAAGCCGCTGGAAGCAAAATCCGCGATGTATTTTTTCATTTCATCGGCGTCCTGGTCGTATTCTCCGAATTCATTAGGCAAGCCGGCGTTGGGATACGCGCTGATATTACAATCTGCTATTTTCGACAAAGCCTCGATGTACGAACGCATCTCCTGAGCGCCCAAAGCGCAATTCAGTCCTACGCTGAACAAATCTATATGGCTGATGGAAATCCAGAAAGCTTCTACGGTTTGGCCGGAAAGGGTACGCCCGCTGGCATCCGTGATCGTACCGGAAACCATGACCGGCAGTTTTTTGCCAGTATTTTCAAAAAACAGGTCAATGGCAAAAAGGGCGGCTTTGGCATTCAGCGTATCGAATACGGTTTCGACGAGCAACATATCCACACCGCCATCGACCAATCCTCTGGCTTGTTCGTAATAAGTATCTTTCAACTGGTCAAAAGTGACATTGCGAAAGGAAGGGTCATTCACATCCGGCGAGATCGAGGCCGTCCGGTTGGTTGGCCCCAAAGCTCCCGCCACAAAGCGCGGTTTATCAGGAGTCCGGCTGTTAAATTCATCAGCGGCTTTACGTGCGATCCGGGCTGACTGGAGATTCAACTCATAAGCCAGCGCTTCCATTTCATAATCTGCCTGCGAAATGGCATTGGCGTTGAAAGTATTGGTTTCGATAATGTCGGAGCCTGCTTCCAGGTAAGCCTTGTGGATCGCCTCGATCACCTGCGGTTGGGTGATGGAAAGCAGGTCGTTGTTACCTTTCAGGTCTTTGTGGAAATTTGCGAAACGCTCGCCGCGATAATCCGTTTCACCAAGCTGGTATTCCTGGATCATCGTCCCCATGGCGCCGTCGAGGACGAGGATGCGTTCTTTGATCAGTTTTCTAATGTCTGTTTGGGTGGTCTGTTGCATAAATCGATCATTAGGTTTTTTCAGCTTGCAAAATTATAAATAATGTGCATGAAAGGATTACAACCTGTATATTTTCACATAAGTTTAAGGCGAGTTATTTTTGTTTATTTGCGGATTTGCAAATAAACAAAACTTGTCCCGCACCCCGCTTTTTAGAAGGTTGTCTTTCAAAAAGCGGGGTCGGGATTAACACATTACCAAATCAACAACTTGAAAAAAAACATCCACCCAATATTCGAAAAGCTGTTGCAGAGAAGCGACCGGGAGCGGCTGCTTGGGCAAAAGAGCAAAGCCTTGTGGCTGACCGGGCTTTCAGGCTCCGGGAAAAGTACGATTGCGCAGGGTCTGGAACGAAAACTTTTCAATGAGGGATTTTTATCGCAGGTTTTAGACGGCGATAATATCCGTGATGGCATCAACCAGGATCTGGGTTTTGCCGAAAAGGACAGGATGGAAAATATCCGCAGGATCGCCGAGATCAACAAACTATATCTCCACAGCGGCGTTATCACCATCAATTCATTCATCAGCCCCGCCAAAGCCATGCGGGAACTGGCAAAAGCCATTATCGGCGACAGCGATTTCATTGAAATTTACATCAACGCTCCCCTGGAAATTTGTGAGCAACGCGATGTCAAAGGGCTATATCAAAAAGCACGGAAAGGCGAGATCACTGGTTTTACGGGCATCGATTCCCCTTACGAAACGCCCATAAATCCGGCGCTGGAAATCCGTTCCGATCTGCTTACCGTTGAACAGAGCGTGGACAAGATATTTGATTTACTTTTGCCGCAAATTACCTTTTGACATGGAAAACTATCATTTGAACCACCTGAAAGAACTGGAATCGGAATCCATTTTCGTGATCCGCGAAGTAGCCGCGCAGTTTGAAAAACCCGTCTTACTTTTTTCAGGAGGCAAGGATTCCATTTTGCTGGCGCATCTGGCACAGAAAGCATTTTTTCCGGCAAGGATACCATTTCCGTTTTTGCACGTCGATACGGGGCATAATTTTCCGGAAACGATCGCTTTCCGCGACCGACTGATCGAAAAGTTAGGCGTACAATTGATCGTCGCATCCGTACAGGAGGCCATCGACAGCGGATTGGTTGTGGAAGAAAAGGGAATCAATGCCAGCCGAAACAGTTTGCAAACCACGGTTTTGCTGAATGCATTGGAAAAAGGGAAGTTCGATGCAGCGCTGGGCGGCGCAAGGCGCGACGAGGAGAAAGCGAGAGCTAAAGAACGTTTTTTTTCACACCGCGATGAGTTTGGCCAATGGGATCCGAAAAATCAGCGTCCGGAATTATGGAACCTGTTCAATGGAAAAAAGCATATCGGGGAACACTTCCGCGTATTTCCGATCAGCAACTGGACGGAACTGGACTTATGGCAATACCTGGCGGCAGAGAAGGTTGAATTGCCAGGCTTGTACCTCGCACACCGGCGCCAATGTATTATCCGCAACGGGATCGTTTTGGCTTATTCGACACATCTGCCTTTACAACCCGGGGAAGATGTTTTTGAAAAAACAGTCCGCTTTCGCACGATCGGCGATATGACCTGCTCCGGCGCCATTGAATCCAATGCCTGGGCTATTGAAAATGTGATCACTGAGATTGCTGCTAGCCGCCAAACCGAACGGGGCGCCCGCGCCGACGATCAGCGCTCGGAAACTTCGATGGAGGATAGAAAGAAGGTTGGGTATTTTTGATAATGGTTTTCGGTGTCGGGTGTCGGGTGTCCGGTGCAAGGTTTCCGGTTTCCGGAATATTTTAATGGTTGTGAGTATTTGGTAAATTATTCGATTTTCAAATAACAAAAAAACAAAACTATGGGAAAATTTGAAGAGCTTCATGTATGGCAGGAAAGTAAAAATTTGGCCATTGAAATTTACAGGATCAGTGCGCAAGATAATTTTAGTAAAGATTTTGGATTGCGGGATCAAATAAGAAAAGCAGCCGTTTCCATTGCATCAAACATAGCAGAAGGGGATGAACTTGATACAAACAAACAAAGCAATCGGCACTTTCATATCGCAAAAGGATCTGCGGCTGAGGTAATTACTCAATTAATCATCGCAAAAGAAATTGGTTATATCACCCCAAATAGCGCAGTAGAATTGATTGCCAAAGCAAAGAAAATTTCAGCAATGCTCAATAAGTTAATAAAAGCAAGATCATAACGGGAAACGGTGAACGGTGAACAGGGAACCCCGATCCCGCTTCATTAGCGGGAGGGCAGGCGGGAAACGGTGAACGGTGAACAGGAAACCTGACACCGGACACCTGACACCGGACACCGGATCGAAGCGAAGCGAAGATCCCGACAAAGTCGGGACACCTGATACCCGATACCTGATACCCGATACCAAAATAACACATCATGAACCCACAACACACCGAACTCCTCCGCTTCACCACCGCCGGAAGCGTAGATGACGGCAAAAGCACATTGATCGGAAGATTGTTGTACGACAGCAAATCCGTTTTTGAAGATCAGTATGAAGCCATCGCTGAAAGCAGTCGGCGAAAGGGAGAATCCAATGTCAACCTGGCTTTGCTGACGGATGGCCTGAGAGCGGAACGCGAACAAGGGATCACTATCGACGTGGCTTATCGTTATTTTTCAACCCCACAGCGAAAGTTTATCATCGCCGACACGCCGGGGCATGTTCAATACACACGAAATATGGTGACCGGCGCTTCCACCGCAAATGTCGCCCTGCTGCTCATCGACGCCCGAAAGGGGCTTGTGGAACAAACGCGCCGCCATGCGTTTATCGCCTCGCTCCTGCAAATCCCGCATATTGTCGTTTGCATCAACAAAATGGATCTGATGGATTACCGTGAAGAAGTTTATGAACAAATAAAACAGGAATTTTCACAATTCTCCTACAAGCTCGATGTGAAAGATATTCAGTTCATACCCGTTAGCGCTTTGCACGGAGATAACGTCGTTGAGCGATCCTCAAAAATGCCCTGGTATCAGGGCGCCACTTTGATGTATTACCTCGAAAATATTCATATCGGCAGCGATCAGAATCTGATAGATTGCCGATTTCCGGTGCAACTGGTCATCCGGCCTAATATGGATGAATTCCATGATTATCGGGGCTATGCCGGCAGGGTTGCGGGAGGAGTTTTCAAAAAGGGAGATACGGTGATGGCGCTGCCTTCGGGTTTTACCACGAAAATAGCAAAGATCGATTCCTTCGACGGGGAGATCGAACAGGCCTTCCCCCCTATGTCAGTAACGTTGCTGCTGGAAGACGATATCGACATCAGCCGCGGAGATTTGATTGTCCGGGAAAACAACATACCCCATGCCGACCAGGATATCGAGGTGATGGTTTGCTGGTTTGATAAAAAGCCGCTGGAATTGCGAAAAAAATACCTCATCTTCCATACCACTAAGGAAGCCAGATGTTTTATAAAAGAAATCCGTTACAAACTGGACATCAACACCCTGCACCGCAACCCGGAAGATAAAAACATCGGCATGAACGACATCGCCCGGATCGCCATCCGCACCACCAAACCTTTGTTTTTTGATGCTTATCTCCGAAACAGGAACACCGGCAGTATTATTTTTGTGGATGAAAGCACCCATGAAACCGTCGGGGCGGGAATGATCCTTTGACAAAAAGGTAAGAAGTTTCAAACATGCAAATCAAAACTCATCCCGGCGCTGTGCAATATTCATCCGGACTCCACCGCCGAAGTAATTGGTCGTCAGATTCCGGGAGTCCAATTCGCTGTCCTGTTTTCTAAAAAAATAATGCAGATCGATAAAAAGGTTGTGCATCAGTTCGTAGCTCAGATCGATGCCTGTGAGGAAAGTTTGGGTACCGATGCCCTGTCCGGTTACGTTGTCATAATCCCTTTCGCGATTGAGGTAGGAGATCATGATGTTTCCGCCCCAATTGGTGGTGTTGGTATCTTCGCCGTACTCGAACCACATCAGGCGGGCATCAAGCGTAAGTTTCTTAAATAACGGGTAACGAACTTTAAAAATATACTCGCGGAAATTCGCGCCGAGCGGATGCGCCAGCGGCTGGTTGAAATGCGAATACACCGCCGTGCTGTCGCGATGGGTGTAGGTGTATGGCCTGACGGTGTTGAATTCAAATTGTGTATCCAGATGGTCGATGCCAAAAGTGTTGATATATTTTAAACCGGCCTGGAAGCCGAATTTGTTTCCATACCATCCGCTGCCGCTCGTCAGTTCATTGAATTTCAATTCATCCAGCATGACTTGCCCGTAGAGTTGGAAACGACGGAGCAGGTTCCATTTTGCATTTAATCCCAGCATCACATTGTCGGGCGAGCCCAGCGAATGTTCCACTGTGCGGTAGATGATGACCGGGTTGAGGTATTGCAATTCAAACTGGTTGTTGCGGCTGAAGACCACTGCTTCAAAAAGCCCGATGGACATATTTTTTGAAAGGTTGAAATCGAGGTAGTGTATGGCGATGTATTTTTTAGGTCCCAGCACGTCGCCGCTGCTTTGCCGGGTGGATTGCACGGCGACTTCGGCGAAAATATTCTGGTAATGAAATTTCCAAACGCGGGTGTTGAATTTCAGATAAAAATAATTGGCTGCAAAATCCGAAAGCAGCAAGGACCGGTATCCATTGCCGATGAAATTCTGCCCGTGTCCGAACTGCATGCCGACGTGGCGCGTCAGGTTAAAACCAACATAGCCTTGCGCCAATAAAAAGTCGTATCCGTTGATGTTGTCAAAAACCGAGCTTTGGTAAGATTTGTAAAATCCGACGCCCGGCACGGCCAGTTCGCGGTTGATGCGGTTGTTGACATAATCGGGGTAACGCGCCTGAGTTTCTACGATGTTGGTGTAAAAATATATCCGGTCGTCGATGGCGCCGCGCAGTTCCAGCCCCCGCTGGTTTTGGAATATCCATTCGTCGTTTTGCACTTTTGCAACCTTAAAATTGATGATCGGGTTGAGTTTGAACTGGAAATCTTTGGTATTGAGTTCAAAAAAATTGGCCGGGGTTTTATAAAATGTTTTTAAAAAAGGCTTTTCTGTCGTGAAGTAATAATTGCTTTTCCGGCTGGATACCTGCTGGCTTTCCACCATTTTATAAAAAGTTTTGGAGCTATCGACATACACTTTCTGATAAACGGGTTCGCTTGGTCCCGCAAGTGTTGTTGGATATTCGCTTTGCCCCAGCCATTCATTGTTGTCTTTGAAAATATACTCCAGATCGTAACGGTCTTTGGCGCTCAGATTTTCGAAAGTAGTATCGACGGCTATCGCATAGGCTGCCATATCGCCGCGCTGAAAAGGCCGCAATGCGGAAAATACTGGCGAAGGCAAACCGGTTCTGATCTCCAGGCGGTCGTAAATATGATAACCGGGATTCCCCAGCGGCAATCCACTGCCCTGGGCAAAAGACAAAAGTGGAATAACCGGGATCAGGAGGCTGAAAAACAAGTTCCTCACTTTGGAAGATTTTTAGGGTGTTACAAGAGTTTATTTAAAATTTCGGCAAGGTAATATTTTTAGGTAGATGTCAGAAATAAGACGTCAGATTTGTGGGATAGCCGAGCGTCGGGGATGGTTGGGGATGCTGGGGTATCCTGCAATCCCTGTATCACGCTGGAAGCCACGCCGTTGGCAGTGGCAGGCTATATTCTTCATTTTCCTTTTCCCTGCAACAGCACCAGCAAGGTATAAAACAGGATTTTAAAATCGAGCGCCAGCGACATGTTTTCGATGTACAGGATGTCGAATTTCAGGCGTTGCAACATTTCCTCGACGCTGGAGGCGTAGCCGTATTTCACCTGCCCCCAGGATGTAATGCCTGGCCGCACCTTGAGCAATTGTTTGTAATGCGGCGCCTGTTGCACGATCTGGTCGATGTAAAATTTGCGTTCGGGGCGCGGCCCCACGATCGACATATCGCCTTTCAGCACATTCCAGAATTGTGGCAATTCGTCCAACCGCCATTTGCGCATGACTTTGCCCCAGGGGGTTACGCGGTCGTCGTCGTCGCTGGACAATTGCGGGCCGTTTTTTTCGGCATTTTCGTACATCGAGCGAAATTTATAAATATAAAACGGCTTGCTGTTGAGGCCGATCCTGATCTGTTTGAAAAACACAGAGCCTTTGGAGGATAGCTTTACGCGGATCATGATATAAACCAGCAGGGGAGACAAAATGATCAAGAGCGACAAGCTCACCAAAATATCGATCAGGCGTTTCACCAGTTGCTGCCAGCGGGGCATCAGGTCTTGTTTGATCTCGATGAGTACGGCGCCGTAAACGTGGTTCATTTTTACATTTCCCAGCATGATGTCGTACATGTCGGGGATGATCTTTATCAGGATCTTGTCGTCAAAATCAAACAACACATTCAGTATCTCGCGCAGGCGGTTGTGCTCGGAGGTTTCGATGGCGATGATAACATCTTCAATGTCCTGTTCACTGATGATCTGTTCGAGGTCTTCGATCATTCCGAGCCTGGGCAGGTGGTTTTGCAATTCGTTAGAGCTGGTTCCGTTGGCATCGACAAATCCCAGGAAGCGGTTTCCAAGGCCTTTTTTGCGTCCCGAAATGTCTTTGTACAATTCCACCGCATTTTCATTTCCCCCGATGATGATGGTATTATAGGCGATCAAACCGGCTTTCAGGCGGCGGCTGGCTCGTGTGAGCAGGATCATTCTCACCGTTGCGGTAAACGTGAAGTGCAAGGCGAACAGGGTAAAAAAAGAAGTGTAATAAGTGGTGTAATCTCTTACAAAATCATCGAGGATGAGGGTGAAGAACAGGAAAACGACGCCGAGGAAAGTCAGGAAGAAAGTTCGTGTAAGTGTAGCCAGCCTGGAAAGGCGGTAAATATCGTGGTACTTATCGAAGATATTGTAAAGAAGTATCCAGCCGATGGGAATGAGGATGATGCCGTACCAGAAGTTCTGATCCTGTAACACCGTCGTAGCATCGACCATTGTGTTTTCCACCCTTTTCCGATACAGGAAAAAACAAGCCCATGCAAGCATGGCTGAGAGATAATCGGCGAAGGTGTAGATCAGGAAGTCAGTTCGTCGCTGTCGTTTCATTCAGATAGTATGTGTTGTAAGCCTTGCGGAAATGTGTTTGTTACAAAAAACTCAACACCAGATCCGGCGCGGTGTGGCTGATGACTAAAAATTTGAATGTGCTTTAAAATGGTTCAAATTCCTTTAAGAGAGGTCAGATATCAGATGTTAGAGGTCAGACTTCATAACTTGTCCCGCAATGCGGAAACAATACTAAAACACCAAATTCACCAGTACACTAAAACACCACCTATACACCTGAACAAATTTATTTTTGACCATTGATTAATAGACAATCAGCTTGATATTGTCGAGGTAAATTTCTGCATTTTCCATTGTAAATTCACCGTTTTCTCTGGGTATTTGTGCCTGGATTGCGATTTGATAATTTACAGCGCCGACCAGGTAGAGTTGTTCCAGCTTGTCGGAGACATTAAAATATATCTTGTTCCATTCGCTTTTCGGATTTACGCCCAGGTTTACTTCGGAAAAAAGCATTTCACCGGCATTCCCCCTTCCGATGAGGCCAACAAACAAGGGCACGTCGGTTTTATAGTCCAATTCGATAAAGGCCACCGGGCCGATTCCCGGCGGATCCTCCGTGGGTTGGCTGCCTCCGACAAAAGTTGGATTTAGCCGACTCAAACTGATCTTTCCGGCGCCGGTGCCTTCTTTCACATCAGTGTCAATGATGTCCACCTTCGTAGCGGTGTTCCCGTCGATGTCAACATTAAACTGGTGCGGGCTTTCTTCAAAATCTTCCTGGAATACGATATTCGTTTTTTCATCGTCATAAGTGGTGCCCGGGCTGATCGTGGTCGTCTCGCCGGGTTCGATATTGACGGTAACAGTAAATCTTTTGTAAAATGTATAAATCTCCGGCAGGGCGCTGATGCCATTTTCGCGGATCCCGGGATCGATGACCACAGAAACCTGACCGATTTTCAAAACCGGGATGGTCTTCGGAAGATCAAAAGCTCCGACAAACTCATTATCGACGTAGATCCAGCCATCGGTGATCTTTGAGGAATGTATTCCGTCGTCGCCCGCGGTGTATTCAAATGGCTCGATGTGGAGATAACCCGCGAGTTGCTCGTCGGGGTCGCAGCCGGAAAAAAAGATCGCGGTAAGAAAGAAAATAGCATAAGTAGTTTTTGTCATTTTGCGGTTTTTATAAACTAAGTACTTTGTAAACTAAATAAATTAATAAAACGTGGTTTTGAACTCACCCCCTACCTTCGCTTCGCTCGGTTTCCCCCTCTCTTGCAAGAGAGGGGGATCAAGGGGGTGAGTTCGAAATGGAAAATCAAATGTCTAAAAACTTACTTTACATAGTACTAAGTGAGATAACAGATTTTAGACCTGCCCGACAGGCAGGCGGGTTTCAGATTTTAGACGACAGACATCAGACACCACATCGAATCCCGCTTTTTTTCGAAAAATCGGGACGATGAAATCGGCAATACCACATCGTAGCGAATCCCGCTTTTTCTCGAAAAAGCGGGACGATGAAATCGGGAACTCCAAAACTCCAAACTTCATGACCAATTATTACTAAAAAAATCCTGCTTTCAACAGCTTTGCAGCAAAGTTAAAAGTAATTTTAAAACGAACGGCTTTCATAGTTTGTATGCCGGTTTCAATCAAAAACTTCCAATTTGCCCTTGTGGAGGCATTCGCTTCGATTTTCAAAAACTAAAACGCCAGCGACTTTTGAGGCGAATAAAAATGCCATTCGGCTCAAAATAATTGTTGTTTTCGAGCCGAATAAATGGTATTATTGGCTCATGGAGTATAATTGGCAACAAAAAGACTGGCCTGTTTTTAAGTATGATCTTCAACCCGTAGAAGATGACTTGTTCCTGTTTGCTGAAAAAGCAGGATATATCAATGGTATTTTGAATGCCATGTCTGAAGAAATTAAAATGCAAACGATCCTGGATTTTATGGTTTCAGAAGCTGTCAAAACCTCGGAAATTGAGGGAGAATTTTTGGATCGCCAGGATGTGATGTCTTCCATAAAAAACAACCTGGGGTTGAATAAGACGCCCGAACGGGTGAAAGATAAAAGGGCTGAGGGGATCGCTCAACTTGTGATCGATGTCCAGGAAACCTGGAAGGATAAATTGACCGAAGAAACATTGCACCTGTGGCACCGAAAAATCATGGCAGGGAGCAAAGGGATTTCGGCTGGTCAATGGAGAAGCCACGAGGCACCTATGCAAATTGTTTCCGGGGCGCTCGGAAAAGAAACAGTTCATTTTGAAGCGCCCCCCTCCGGTCAGGTTCCCGGCGAAATGGCACGATTTGTCAACTGGTTTAACGATACTGCTCCTGACGGACTGTTTGCCATTAAAAAACCCCCGATCCGTGCTGCGATCGCTCATCTTTATTTCGAAACCATACATCCTTATGAAGATGGTAACGGCAGGATTGGGCGCGCAATAGCGGAAAAGGTTTTGTACCAGGGTGCCGGAACTCCAATGATCCTGAGTTTGTCAAAAACCATTGAAGCCGACAAAAAGGCATATTACGATGCCTTGAAGGAAGCTCAAAAGTCAAATGAGATCACTTCCTGGATAAAGTACTTTGTATCGACCATTTTGTTGGCACAACGGCAAGCCGAAGAACTGATTGGATTTACCTTAAAAAAAGTCAACTTTTTTGATCGCCTGAATAATCAATTGAACGAGCGGCAGGAAAAGGTTATCCGAAGAATGCTTAAAGAAGGCCCTGATTCCTTTGAAGGCGGCATAAATGCAAAAAAATATATGGCCATTGCAAAAACTTCCAAAGCAACCGCGACAAGAGATTTGCAACACCTGGTAACGTTACAAGCCATTATTCCTATTGGCGGTGGAAGGAGTACGCGGTATGATCTTAATATTTGATTTGGAGCGGGCAGGAGGCTGTCGCGCAGGGCTGCCAAAAGCAGGTGGACGTCCCTTCGCTCAAATCAAAGCTCCTGAAAATAGGAATTTTCGTTGAAGTGGGTTCTTACAAAGGCATTGCCGGGGAGGCTCCCATTGCCTATAAAGATGTGAACCCCCCGTTCGGCGTAGGCTGTGCCATGCTGTTGCTTGGTAAACTCTGCGTCGTGGTGTTCCCGACAGGTCGGGATTTTGCGAAATCTGGATAAGGCGCTACTTCCAGCCAAAATGAATCATCAGTTCGTTTTGTAAATCAGGGTTGACGGCAATGGCCAGCACGATGGAGATGAAAAGCCCGATGGTAGCGAACAGCAAGTCTTTGCCGATCATCATTAAAGCAATTTTTTTCGTTTTTTTGGTTTTCCCTCTGGAGGCCATTCTTATGGCGAGTTCCCGGCCTCCGAGCAAGCCCAGGAATACCCAGGTGGTACTCATCGGGATGGTGCTCCATTCTTTAAAAACAAAAAGAATGATGGCATACACAAAATCTATGATACTGGCTGAACGGACATCGGTGACGGAAGACTTTTCCGTGATGATCGATTGTATTTTGTCACCCCGCATATAGAAAAGCAAACCCAGTCCGAAAAATATAAACCCCGTAAAAAACAGGAAACCCTGCATGGACAAACTTCGCGGAAGGAAAATGGCGATATTGGCAGCATCGTGCATGATCCACATCGACCAGAGCATGCCGCTGATGATCCACTGGCCGACCCGCCAGCCCGGATGAATCCTGCCTTTGACAATCCTTCTGATCAAAAAATCCAGACCGAACCAAACGATCATGGCTACAACAAATGCCAGCAAATAGCCGGTCAGACTTTTTTGGGTAACCGACAAAATCCCCTCTGCGCTCGAACTGAATGCGCTTAGCAGCATAAATGTCGTGGAAACCGGCATCCGCATCCGGGTCAGGATCAGCAGGATGATCGGTGCGCCGACTTGTAAGAAATGAAACGAGGTGGGTGGCTCAGAAAATCCTTTGGAAGTCAACCGCTGATAACTCACATCGCCATCATATACGACCCAACTGTACGCTACGGTGAATACAAAGATCGAACCTATGAATAGCCACAGTTGCCACCACTTTCTGTCCGAGTTGGAAGCGATAAAGGTTCCGATGGTTTGAATGGAATCATTGGCAATGGCAGAATACGCCGCAAACATGAATCCCACCCACATAGCCACCTGCGGATACGGATAGGCAATGGCAGCGATGAGGGTAAACAAGGCGATAAGTCTGAAAAAAGTCCTTTCCTGAAGGAGAAAAATCTCTAACGACTGGTACCGTTTTTTGCCAATTATTTCGGATGCGATTTTCATAAGCGGTTTTTCCGGTCTTTGTAAAAAAGGTTAAGTCAGTTCCCTGATCACGGCGCCTTTCTGGTTTTCGTAATCTTCGGTGTATTTGTCTTTGATAAAATAATAGGCAACGACGACAGTACCCAGTGGCAATAGCACCTGCCCGAAAATAAACCAGGGCCAGTTGATGGCCTCCGGCGTTCCGTTCAATGAAAAGAGCGCCAGATACCCAAAGGGATTCAGCGCTGTCAGGCCGTTGACCTGCCCCGTGAAAAGAAATAAAATGGACAGGGTGATGGAAAAAAAGAGCGTTCCGATAAATCGTTTTAAAATAAACAAAACGCGGATGATGCAAAAAAAATAGCAGATGATGTAAACCAGGATCGCATTGCAAAACACTTCGAGATACGGGTCAGCTATGAGGTATCGCCACATCTCTGAGAGGTGTACAATATCTCCGGTCAGTTGCATAAAACCATGAAACATCCCAACGCCAAGAAATCCCCCGGCGATCTGAACCGGAATCTTGTGATAGATCACCCGCCACTTTTTTTTCTGAAGCGCCATGATCACCGATACGAACGGATTGATGTGTATCCTGTAAGTGTGAAATGGTACATATACCGCCATAAAATATGCGAAGCCGATGGCAATACTCGTAGTCACCAGGTCCACGCCGAATTTTGGTGATAAAAACCGGCCGATCAAAATGAAATACAAAAATGAATACAACGCAGAGCCTGAAAATTCTGCAATGATATTGATGAAATAAACCTTATTTTTCTTCGATAGCCTGGCAAACATCTCTTTGTTTTTTGATTGAAAAGGTTTTGTGCGGGAAAAAGCAAGGACTATGCACTGGCTCCCTTCCGTATCGCTGCGGCTGACCTCCTGTGGGCTTTCCCGGACTTTCCCGCAAAGATCTCGAAACCGTTAAGTCGGAAGTTTAGCGGCGAGGTAGTAATTGATGAGCGGTTATACTCCTGATCGGAATTGCCCTGAGCCTTTGCAATGCTCAATAGCGTCATGCTGTTTTTTTGCAATAATACATTGGTTTTTTGAATCCGCAAAAATTATTTTGAAACGCTGGAAATGGAGTGGAATGGCAGTGGTGTTTTGGTATTTTCTCCATCCTACTCCGGTTTTTTTTCCGCAGACTCACAAACGCTTATATCTAAAACCTGCCGACCGGTACACCCGCCCGACCCCGCCTCTGACAGGCAATGACAAGTTCTGGTATCTAATGTTAGAGTGTTGCGTAGTGTCAAGCGTTTAACCCATAATTTTTAACTCCTGCTCACTTTTCGACGATCTCCCGGATCGCAGTAACGAGGCGGTCGAGGTCTTTGGTTACGGTGTAAACATTCGGAGTGACCCTGACGCCGCTGATATTTTCCCAGATGATCGGTACCGTGTGGATTTTATATTTCTCCATTAATGTATGTCCGATCTCTTCGGTTTTTTTTCCTTCGATGGAAAAAAGGCAGATCGCTCCGGAAAATTCGGGCAGCATGCTGGTTTGAAACGAAATTCCTGGCAGCGATTTCACTTTTTCCATCCAGTAGTTTTTGAGATAATGTAAGCGCTTTTCCTTTCGCTCCGATCCGATGAGATTGTGAAAATCGACGGCCTGGCCGATCGCTTGCTCGATGGCAAATGAACGGGTTCCGAGATGTTCAAATTTGCGAATATCATCAGAAGAAGAATCGGGAGCTGCAAAGAGCGGATAAAGGTCTTTGATCTTATCTTTTTTGACGTAAAGCATTCCGCTCCCGAAAGGTGCGCACAACCATTTGTGGAGGCTGGTGCCGAAATAATCGCATTCGAGATCAGGGATGTTGTAGTCAATGTGAGCAAAAGTATGCGCCGCATCCAGAAGTACCTCGATGCCACGCTTGTGCGCAGCCTGTGCGATTTCCTTTGCCGGAAGGAGCTGGCCGCACCAGTTGATCATGTGGGTGACGTGAGCGATTTTGGTTTTTTCAGTAAAAGCTTCTTCAAATTTCCTAACCATCAGGGATTTGTCTTCGATCGGAAGATCAAAGCTGATCCATTTCAGCACGATGCCGTCGCGTCTTTCCCGTTGCTTCCAGGCATTGATCATGTTCGGATAATCCTGTTTTGACAACACCACTTCATCGCCGGCTTTCAACGGCAAGCCAAAAATGATGGTCTCGAGCGCTTCCGACGAATTTCTGTTGATGGCGATCTCTTCGGGAGAACAGCCCGCCAGCTCTGCCAGCTTACCCCGCAAAGGCTCTCTGCCCATATCCAGTACCCGCCACATATAATGCGATGGCGCTTCGTTGCTCAGTTGGTTGTATCGTTCGACGGCATTTTGAACCACTTTGGGTTGCGGACTGACGCCTCCGTTATTGAGATTCAGGATCGTCGATGACACGGTATAGGCCATTTTGATCTGATACCAAAACTCTTCATCCGCAGCACATTCTTCCGGGGAAAGGTGCGCAACTTTTTCCAAAGCTTTTTCAATGGAAGCAGCCAGCGAGGGAGCAAGGAAACCGCTCAAGGCAAAGGCCCCGGCAGTCCCGCCGATTTTTTGAATAAAATTTCTTCTGTTGTAAGCCATTTTTAATGGGTTGATGTGGTAATGTGGTAATGGGTTGACGCTTCGATATACTCAGCGCGAGGGCTTCGACAGGCTCAGCATAGGTTGGGTTAATTGGGTTAATTGGGTTGATTAGTTGATTAAGTTGATTAAGTTATTGACGACTTTCCA
>CAZKDA010000002.1:0-20447 GCA_964551455.1 uncultured Saprospiraceae bacterium | reverse complement strand
ACTTTCCGACTTTCCAACTTTCCAACTTTCCGACTTTCCAACTTTCCAACTTTCCGACTTTCCAACTTTCCAACTTTCCAACTTTCCGACTTTCCGACTCAGCAAAGTCAATTCGCTTTTTCCAAACCTGAAAATAGAATAAAAAACAGTTTTAATCCCTCTTTTTTTGTCGCTTGTCGATTTTAACGTGTCAATCCTCGCACCTTTGAGATAGGAAACATAATTTTATGTTCACAATCGGAGAGTTAATTCAACCTTTTATAAAACAAGAAAAAAATAAATCCGGATGGAGATGCCACCCGGATATTAAAATTAAAATGTGAGTTGTTTTATCCGATTTGTACCTGTCTGCCTTTAACAAGGCGGGCAGGTCGGATTTAACTCTTTCCGTAAAAATTTAATTTGGAAAGAAAAGTTTAAACCAAATATAAAAAAAACCCTTTCATTTTTGGATCAATTGAAAGGGTTTTTTCGTTTACGAAAACTTTCGTTTTATGCAAAGGCTCACTCAATGGTATTTTTCTGAAAAATAATTTCGTCGATTGAAGGCGTGTATTTTATCGGTGAAAAGTCATTGATCAGATCTTCCGGAATAAACCCTTTGTTTTCGATCTTCCCCTGGTCTTTATTTTCGATGATATTGTAATTTTCCAGTGTTCCGCCGGCATTGCTGATGAGGCCAAAGTTGTCGATGGTGCCGGTATTCATCCAGCTTCCGGGATTGACCACTGTGTTTTCGTTTTCGAACAACCCTTCGTTGTGGAGCTTTCCGTGATTGGTAAATATTTTATGGTTGTCAAGAGTCCCTGAATTGATCAATTCGCCGGTGTTGGTCATGTTCCCGGAATTGACGAGCGTAGCGATTTCGTGATTTTCGAAAATTCCCGCATTTTGAAAAATGCCGTTTTCTTTTAGTACGATCAGGCCTTCATTGGCAAACTTCCCATCGTTTTTTAAAGTAAAATCGATACATAGTTTTTCCGCGACAGACGGAAACCTGCCGCTTTCAGTTTCTGATGGAATATAAGCATGGAGGTTTGTCGAAGGGATCCCGTGCGTCCAGTTTTCCGGATCAAACCATTGGGTACTTTTTTTACCGTTCCAGGTTGTTGTATTTATCATATCATTTTTTTTGGAAATTGAAAATCGGGCAGATGCAGGCTGTAAGCGTTATTTTGTAAAAATCCGCAAAGAAGATTGTAATACTGTTCACCAAAAATTGTGCTAGACAACGCAAGTTGCTTTGCAACTTACTAATGATGAGTGATGAATGTTGAGGCGAATCCCGCCCCGACCCGGACACAAGTGTCGGGGTCGGGGCGGGACGATGCAAACGGGAATGAATGATAAAATTTTTCTCAATACGCGGCTTCGTTTATTCATTTTCGCTTTGTGAAGATCATTTTTAACTCATAATTTACAAGGAAGCCGATTATCTGCAACTCAAATCAGAGTCTGCTGAAAAAATCAAAAACCCAATATAACACACAGGTTATCAATAAATTATGTTAGTAATTTGTGGGGGAAAGAAAGTGAAAAGGGCAAGGATTTGGCTAACTTAGGGTCAAAATCCTGGCATTTTATGGGACGATACCGCGTGACGCGGTACGCGTTATTCACCACAAAACCAGCTTTCTTTTGAAGGGTTTGAAACCCCTTTTGAATGTTTCCTCGACCCCGAAAATTGTTGGGTAAAACTTTCCCACAAGTTGCCTTGGGGCGATTTTGCGGCGATATATAGCCTTGCCTTTAGTACACCATACTATAAAGACCGAAACCAATCCTGAAACTGCTCCCCAAGCACGGGAACAGTTTTTTCTTCACCATTCACTGCCGAAACAAGCCCGATCAGCCAAAGCGCTAACACCAAAAGAAGTCCCGCTCCTCCTGCAATCCAGCCCAAAACCGGGATGATGCGCATTACAAAACTCGAAACAAAACCCAACAGAAAGATGCCCAATGCCTGGCGGACATGAAATGACCCCAGCGACGAGCGGTTGCTGCTGTTAAGGATTAAAGCGATCAACCACCCGATGATCGTTATGTAGGAAATGATCGCAATGATTTTCGGGTCGGTACCTGAGCCTTGATTTGTCATGTTTGTTTAGTTTTTGTGATGAAAATGGTAAGGATAAAAACCAGTCTCTAATTTAATCAAATCCCGCAATTCTCAAATCAAATTCTCTACGAATTCATTTTTCAGGAAGATGAAATTTCAAAATGTTCTGCCAATTCCACTGCTTTGAAAGACCAATCATCTTTTGTAAAAAATATAATCCGTGACCAGCGGTTCCAAACCGTTTTCCCGGAAATCGGCAGCGATCTGCGCCCTGTGATAGGTGGAATGATTGACGATGTGAAAAAGGATGTCGCGCACCGAATTGACAAAAGCATCACCACGGCTGTTCACGTAGCTCAATTCCCTGTGAAGGTCATCATCATCGATAACGGAGAGTGAATTTTCAAAATTGGAAATATCGATGGTTTGCCATTCCGCAACGGGAAAGATCTGCCAGACGCCGAAAGGAGGTTTTTGGTTTAAAATCCTGGCGTTCCAGATCCCGTGAGCGTTCAAAACATGGCTGAACAGCTTTTGTGATCTTTCCGGAAGGCGGTCTTCCAACTCAAGCGATTTTGCGATCAACCTGGTGTTGCAATCTCGATTGTACGCAAAGAGTTCTTTTAAAAATGCCTTCATCTGAAATTTGATTTTTTTTTATCTATTCACCCCGATACAAGTGTCGGGGCTAAAGAAACATGAAACCTATAAAGATAGTGTGAAACCTTTACCACATACTTTGTGGCTTTTGTGCAAAACTTTGCTGCCTCTGTGGTTTTTATTTTTTTTAAAACTATACAAAAATTATTTTCGTTCGTCCAATTTATGCAATCTGTTTTACAAGCCGGTGGCTGAATGCGTTTTTATTTCATCACCCAACTCATAACTAACAAATCGGTAGTTTTTCTCAAAAAATTGATAACTCATGATTTATAGATTGTTTCAAGCAAAGACACAAAAGCCGCAAAGTGTTTTATTTCTGTGCTTTGCGTTTCTGGCTATTACCGTGTTGTTTTCCTGCTCCTCCACCAAATCAGTGAAACCGTATGAATTTGCATTGATGAGCGCGGATGTTTATGATTGTGGCCTGGTTGAAAAGCTGCCGGCGCACATCCGCCCTTTCCTCGATTTTGATGAAAAGGAATTCAAATACACGCAGCATTTTGATCTCAAACGGATCAATGAAATGGTCAAAGCGAGGGAATGGAAACAACTAGCGCCCTACCTCGTGTTCAAATCATCCGGGAATGGCGGCTACTTCGGAAGGGCTTATATCAATGTGAAAAGCAACCGGATCATCATCGCCCATCGCG
Source organism: uncultured Saprospiraceae bacterium (assembly GCA_964551455.1). Lineage (GTDB taxonomy): Bacteria > Bacteroidota > Bacteroidia > Chitinophagales > Saprospiraceae > JAHDHW01. The sequence goes on along the minus strand of CAZKDA010000002.1, from coordinate 17,075 downwards.
GCACCGACATCGACCTCAAGCTGAAAAAAAGCAAAAGAGTCGATAAAAATCTGAAGGAATTCCTCCGCGACCTCGACGACAACTACGATATTTTAAACGGGAATATCCCCGACCAGCAGCTCGCTGCCGCTAAATATTTCACGGAAGCAGTAAGGCTCAGCTACCAACAGGAATATGGCAAAAAGAATCCGAAGATCATCCACACCGGCCATTCCCTCGGCGCTGTTTTAGCAGAACTTTCAGCCGTAGAAAAGAAAGGCAGGGCCATCACCTTCGAAAGCCCCGGCTCCTACCCTATGGTGGAAAAATTGCTGGAAGAACAAAAAATCAACAAAAGAAAGTTTAAGATCACTACTTATAACTCGGTTCCCAACTCCATCAACCTCACCAACCCGCCCGCCGGAAAGGTTTATTACCTGAAGGATTTCGACCGATCAGGCCCAACCCGCGACGCTTACCACGAAGCGGCCATCCGCGCTGCCTTGCAGTATCATTCCATTGAAGGTATCCTCCAGCTGTTCAATCCAAAAACCGGAAAACCGGAGAGAAAGCAAAGGTTATGAACTATGAGCTATGGGTTATAGATCAGGATAAGTTGTAGATTTTTGGGGTTGACTCATAACTCATAATTTCCACCACCGGATTCCTGCCTCCTGCCTCCGGTCTCCTTGTAAAGCAATTCCGGATTGGCGATGAACCATTGTTCACGGTCGGCGGAGTAGCCGAAAGTGGCGTGAGGCAGATAAAAGTTGAGCATTTTTAAAACTTCTTTTGAATCCTGTTGCGGCATGCTCAGCTTTAATTCATTGCCATCGACGAGCTTAAAATGAATGGTGGCATTCCGCGAAAAAACCAATCCATAAGGCATGCGCAGTGTCACCACCGAATAGACCCAGACAATTTGACGGGGAGATTTCAAAAGCAGTTGCATCAACCGCGAATTGTCAACATCCCGGTTTTGGATGGCATCATTCGCCAGTTTGATCCCCAAAACCATCAAAACGATTCCGATCAGGACAAACACGGCATTCACCTGAAATGTGAATAAAGTCAACAGCATTCCGAACACCAGCAAAGCCGCCGAGGCTAGATATTGCAGGAATATTTCCCGCTTCAATGCTTTTCTTATGATTTCCATTTCGATACAAAATTCAATAATTAATTTAAAATTTTTGTTTGGGTTAAAATAATTTAATAAACAATTTGTTGTTTTATAAAATAAATGTTTATAAATTGCAGGCCAAAGAACAAAAAGTTTTATCAACGCGATCATTTCAACACAAATCCTAAAAAGATGAATCTGCAAATCTTAGTCAGCAAAAAAGGAACACAAGTGGTCACCGCATCGGATCTTCACCAGGCGCTTCGCCTTCCTCAACACAAATACAACAGCAATATAACCAAATGGCTGTCTGATATTTATAATTTTAAAGACGATATTCGGAAACCCATTGAAATGAAGGATTATTCCTGCCGAAAGCTGAAAATGAGCAAACGGAAGGACTATTACCTGACCCTTGAGTTCGCCAGGCTCATCACACTCAATTCCGAAAGCAAAGTAAAGTTGCAATATGCAAGGTGGTTAATGTCGCTCGAAGATCATGCTGAAGAACAAGAATCTTTTTCAAAAGAGCAGATCATGGCAGTGTTGGAACTAACCAAGGCGATGGGGCTGATCAGTTGCCAGAAATCCGTAGAACAATACCACCTCCAGGCCTATGAAGCGACTTACGGCCATCCGTATCGCTGGTGGGAATACCGCGCCGGTCTGCTGGGATACACGGCAGATGAGCTGAAGGCTAAGATGAAGGACGTTGGGAAAAGCTACAAGGGAAAGAGCATTTTGCAAATGCTGATGGTCGTGGATAAATACGAGATCATCCGCATGGCGGTGATCGATCTTTTTCTGGCGCTCGGAAAATCTGAAAATTATGCAAAAAACATGGGCGATCTGGCCAAGACCTTCGCTGCCGGAATGAAGATTGAGATATGGGACGACCGCAAATCTTCCATCGATTTTATGTCCCATCAGGTCAATGAAGAGCTTGTCCGTGAGGTACAAAATTTCGAAAACGGAAAAAATCTGAGAATGTGGCTGGGCAAAGCCATCTGATCGTTTTCAGCGATTTTGGTGTATTATGTTTTTAGTTTTCGAGTTGTGCGTCATGCTAGAAAACAGAGACATTAACAATGATCGACTTACAATAGGACGTTGGTAACTTTTGACAAATTGACAAGGAATTTCAGAGGACTGAATGTACCTTTGATGATTAAACTTGAGCATAAAAAATGAAAGCAGAAGAACCCATAAAAGAAATAATAAGACAGCTATACAAAGCTGACCATCAGATGGTTTTGGGAGACACCTTCAAGACGCTTAAAACATTTGACGACCAAAAATTTGACCTTGTAATCACCTCTCCCCCATACAATGTCGGCAAGGAGTATGAGACAAAGCAATCCATTGAAAAATATCTTGAACAGCAGGAAGAAGTTATAGACGAATTAATCCGGGTAACTTCAGACAACGGGAGTATTTGCTGGCAGGTCGGTAACTATGTGGACAAAGGAGAAATATTTCCGCTTGACATTTTCTACTATCAAATATTCAAAAAACACGGATTAAAACTCCGTAATAGAATTATCTGGCATTTCGGACACGGACTTCATGCTTCCAACCGTTTTTCAGGACGCTATGAGGCAATTTTGTGGTTTACCAAAACAGACGACTACATTTTCAATCTTGATGATGTTAGAGTTGCTGCAAAGTACCCTGGTAAACGACACTTCAAGGGGCCTAAAAAAGGCGAACTGTCAGGAAACCCAAAAGGAAAGAACCCATCTGACATTTGGGAAATCATATTACAAGATTGGGAAAAAGGGCTTTGGAACATCCCGAATGTAAAATCCAATCATCCTGAAAAAACAGAACACCCCTGCCAATATCCGGTTGAACTCGTAGAGCGTTGTATTTTGGCATTAACCGATCAAGGCAGTTGGGTGCTTGATCCGTACGCAGGAGTTGGTTCGACAATGCTTGCATCCATCAAGAACGACAGGAATGTAGTTGGAATAGAAAAGGAAAAGAAATACGTTAGCATAGCAGAGCAACGCATAAAAGACTTGAAAGAAGGCAATTTAAAACTAAGACCCATAAATAAGCCCGTTCACAAACCAAAACCAACAGACAAAATTGCTCAAACACCAAAAGAATGGCAGAACGACTCATTATTCAATGGTAACGGAAAACACTAATGAAAATAGCCCATACCTATTCGCATCTCAATGGTGAAGAGTATTTGATTGTTCATCACAATAAACTTTACAAGGAAATAAAGGACGTAATTGCCGGACTTGATGCGAGTACGTTCAGAACAAAAGTCAGTAAGGAAAAGCGGAAGAAAGGAAATAACCTACTCAGTCCGATTGACTTGAACAAAGCGTTTGACATAGAGTTTTCAAAAAGAAAATGGGCTGAAAGTCGCTACAATTATTACATCACCCTCAATCGTGAACTGATGGAGCAAAGTGTGCTTATGTCAGCGGCAGAACAAAAGGAATTTTTGATAAAGCATGGAGAAAAGGAACCGATTTACAGCTACAATCAAACAGATTTTGTGAAGGACAAAATTGCCGTTGAAGTCCAGTTTGGCAAGTACGCTTTTGTAGCTTACGACTTGTTTGTAAAACACATGCTGTTCTATTCCGGTGGTGTTATCAACCTGGGCATTGAAATTTTACCGACAAAAAACATGCAAGCGGAGATGTCATCTGGAGTGGCGTACTATGAGGGAGAGGTTTACAATGTAATGAGACAGGGACGAAACAGCCCTCCGGTTCCATTATTAATCCTCGGTATCGAACCATGACAGAAAGTAAAAAATAAAGAAACACGAACGCACAACAAAGTATAAAAAACTTATGATTGATAGGGGTTACAGAAAATTCTATACTTATTTAAGGCATTCGTAACAATAAACAGAATACATTTTTGAATGCCCTACGTTTTTCATACAGTACCGATAATTTCTGATGTCCCGACTAACCCCGACGCGTCGCATAGGCGTCCGGGTCACACGTGTGTCATCCCGCCCAGACATCAGTGTCGGGGCGGGATGTGATCTGATGCCTGATGCCTGATGTCTGAAACCCGCCTGAATGTCGGGCAGGTCTGAAATCTAACGTCTTGTTTATATCTTTCGGAGGGTACAAAACTTCGGATGTATTCAGTTGATCGGAGCGGGATTCTTGCTTTTTTCGGCTGGAATTGGTGAATTGTATTATTCCACGGCTGGGTCAACATCTGAAGTTTTTATTCTTTATTTATTTCATAACTTTGAACCCAATATTATATCCTTGCGTTTAGAGCTTGTTTTACTTACGCCAACTGATCGCTTTCACTCAATCATGAAAATTTAGTCAAGCTCTTATTCAACACTTCGTGTAAAATTTTAGAGTAAAGTGAAATTGAAGTTCAAAAATAAACGCCCAAAAGACTAAGCGATTATCGGCAAAAGTGGTGCGAACCTGACAGGGTCGAAATTTTTCGGATGAACGTATATCTAACGAACTATGACCCCGCTGGGGTCAACAAATAAATGATACCTGATCCCGACACGTCGGGATCATATTATGTTAGCCTTGAAATTGTATATCTTATTCCGACTCCATCGGAGTCGCACAACGAAAATTGAAAAACTTCACGAACTATTGTTATTAAAATTACCTGAAAAAGATTGAAATCCGGTATTTATGCAGCACGTAACTTATAATGAGGAGAACATCAAGTCGCTCGACTGGCGCGAACATATCCGCATCCGCCCGGGAATGTACATCGGAAAACTCGGAGACGGTACTTCTCCCGATGACGGCATTTACATTTTACTCAAAGAGATCATAGACAATGCCATCGACGAATACGTCATGGGCTACGGAAAAAACATTGACATCACGCTGGAAGATGGCGCTGTAACTGTGCGCGATTTCGGGCGGGGTATCCCTTTGGGCAAGGTGGTGGAATGCGTTTCCAAAATAAATACCGGTGGAAAATACGATTCCAAAGCATTTAAAAAAGCAGTGGGTTTGAACGGCGTGGGAACGAAAGCCGTAAATGCATTGTCTGATTACTTCAAAGTGATGGCCGTGCGCGATGGTAAAGCCAAGGTCGCGGAGTTTCAGAAAGGAGAAATCGTCAACGATGGTAAAATAAGCAAGTCCGATGAAGAAAATGGCACCGAGATCGTTTTCAGGCCCGACCAGTCGGTGTTCAAAAACTATCGCTTTCACGCTGAATTTATGGAAAGCCAGCTTTGGAACTATGCCTTCCTCAACGCCGGCCTGAAAATAAATTTCAACGGAAAAACTTTCTTCTCACGCCACGGTTTGCTGGATCTGCTGACCCGCAAAACCAACAGCGAACAACTCCGATACCCCATCATCCATCTCATTGGCGAAGATATCGAAGTAGCCATTACGCACGGGCAACATTACGGCGAACAATATTACACCTTCGTGAACGGTCAGCATACAACACAGGGTGGCACCCATCTGAACGCCTTCCGCGAATCGCTGGTCAATACCCTGAGAGGTCATTATAATAAAAATTACGATGCAAAAGATATACGCTCCTCGCTGATCGCCGCTATTAGCGTGAGGGTCGAAGAACCTGTGTTCGAATCCCAGACAAAGACAAAGCTTGGATCGCTCAATATCGCTCCCGACGGCCCAACGATCAGGTCTTTTGTGAACGACTTCCTCAACAAAGAACTGGACAACTACCTGCACAAGCATCCCGATGTTGCTAAAGAGTTGCAAAAAAGGATTATGCAATCCGAACGGGAGCGCAAAGAGATCGCCGGAATTAAGAAACTTGCCAACCAAAGAGCAAAAAAAGCAAACCTCCACAACAAAAAACTGAGAGACTGCCGCTTGCATTTCAACGAAAACAGCCGTGAAACCAAAGAGGAAGACCGCCTCCGCTCCACGATTTTCATCACGGAAGGGGATTCAGCCAGTGGCTCCATAACCAAAGCAAGAGATGTGCAAACCCAGGCGGTTTTCAGTCTTCGCGGTAAACCGCTCAACTGCTACAGCCTCACCAAAAAGGTCGTTTATCAAAACGAAGAGTTCAACCTGCTGCAACATGCACTGAATATCGAGGACAGCCTCGATGATCTACGCTACAACCGCGTGGTGATCGCCACCGACGCCGATGTTGACGGAATGCACATCCGCTTATTGCTGCTGACCTTCTTCCTCCAATTCTTTCCCGAACTGGTAAGAGCCGGGCATTTGTATATCCTCGAAACGCCCTTGTTCAGGGTGCGGGATAAAAAAACGACTTACTATTGTTACAGTGAATCGGAAAAACAAGAAGCGGTTGAAAAATTGCGCGGAAAAGCTGAGATCACGCGATTCAAAGGACTAGGTGAAATCTCCCCCGATGAATTCGGCGGCTTTATCGGTGAAGACATCCGCCTCGAACCGGTAAGATTGCAGGAACAAACAAGTATCGACGATATCCTCGAATATTACATGGGCAAAAATACCCCGGATCGCCAGGAATTTATCATCGATAACCTGCGAATTGAAAAAGACGAAATCCGGGAGATGGAACCTGTGGGAGAAAAGGAGTGACCTTATCATAGAAAACACTACTCAAAAATGATCTTCCCGGTTTTGAAATTTCCCTGTTTGTCTTCAACCCGGTAGAGGTAAAGCCCGGAGTTAAGATTTCCTCGCCGGACTATGATGTCGCCTCCGAAGCTCTTTTCCAACAGATACATCTCCCGGCCAAAAAGGTCGAAAATACGAAGGCGTAATTCACCGGTATTTCCAGAAATCACAAATGCAATTTCATCGATCGCAGGGTTGGGATGGACAAGGATTTCCATTTTTTCTATATCTTCCGTCCCCGTCATAAAACTCACCAGAAAGCCATGTTCAGCGGTACAACCATTGGCATCGGTGACGGTGACCACATACACCCCTGGCGCCAGGTTATCGATCAAAGCGGAGGTATCGCCGCTGTTCCAATTTAGCTGATAGGGCGAAGTGCCGCCCGTAATGTCCAGAATTTCCACTGCTCCGTCGGAGGAACCGCTTGAGCTGGCGTTGGTGATGTCCCCAGTGATAGAAATGACCTCCGGCTGCTGGATAAACACGCTGTCAGTCAGTTCGCAATCGTTGCCGTCGGTTATTGTCACGTAGTGCCAGCCACCGGTGAGCAGGCCGGTGGAATCGTTCATCACACCATTGCTCCAGGTGATGAAATAATCCGGCGCGCCTCCTTGTATCGTTACCCTTGCGCTGCCGTTGTTTCCGTTGGGACAGGTGACGGGGTGGTTGTTGAAGGAGGCTGCGAGGGAGTCGGATTGCCCGATTTCAAAGGTTATCGTTTCGCTGCAATCGTTGGCATCGGTGACAGTGAGGGAATAGCTGCCCCCAGTGAGGCTGTCCGTGCCGCTTCCGGTTGTCACTCCGTTATCCCACTGCGTGGAAAATGGCGGCTGCCCGATGTAGGAAAATCCGACCGCACCGCTGTTATCTCCAAAGCAGGCTGCATCGGTCAGAGTGTCGATCGACAAAAATGAGGCAGGCGCCTCATAAGCCCCAATATCCACAGTGCCATTGATGATGCGCTCGTTGCCGGCAAGGTCGCTGAGAATGTTTACGAAGGCGTTGTCCCCTGCATCAACAGCCGGAGAGCAGGCCAGCAGTGAAAAGTCCAGATTGGCGGTATCCCGAAAGAGCGGATCCTGGTTGTAGATCATCGCGTTGCATTCGATGATCGCAGGATCACCTAGAGGATGTATAAAAATTCCGCCTAAACAGGAATCAAAATCTGTCAGGCAATTGTTCATCATAATCCTGATCGTATCATTGCCGGCCGATAATGCGGTGGCCATATTTTCTCCGTTTTGTGCAGTGTTATTTACCAGGATAGAGTTATTGAAATATACTTCAATCTTATCGTGCGGGATAAAACTGATTACCCCGCCAGAACCGTTTACCGAATTAGCGTAAAATACACTGTTATTAATATTAAACGTTAAAGTATCTATTATACTTTGATGAATGGCGGCGCCCAAGTTTGTTGCTGTATTTTTCACAAATACACAATTATTCATCTCTCTAAAACACCCCATAATAGCTCCTCCTCTAGTTTCTGCTTTATTGTTTATAAAAGTACAGGATTCAAAAAAAATATTCGGCCCCGAGTAAAAATGGTAGAACGCTATTGCTCCCCCAGAGGCCGAACTCATATTGCCTAAAAATTGATTTTCAATTAATCGGCAAGAATATTCTCCATAGTTAAAATAACGCAAAAACAAAGCGCCTCCTTCAAGAGAGGAATTCTCCTTAAACTTGCATCCTTGTATAGTAAAATTATTAGAGTCCGGAATTAAATGTTGAATGTCAATTGCTCCCCCTTCAAGTAAAGAGGCATTATAGAAAAAATCGGAATTTAAAATTTTGACAGGGTTGGTTCCATAGGTGTTTAGCCAATACATCGCTCCACCATAGTTAGCATTGTTATACTCAAACCTGCAATTGTCGATTTGGTTTTCAAGGTTCGCGTTGCCGCCGCCGTATTTGACTATAGCTCCTCCATAGAAGGCTTTGTTGAATTGAAACAGACAGTTTTCGAAATGGACATTTACGGAGGTGTTGTCGCTTCCGTTTATCATAAAAACCGCCCCGCCATTAGATACTGCGGTATTGTGCCGGAAGGTGCAATTGCCGATATTCATCTGGGCATGGGTGCTTTCTCCCCTGATGAAAAAGCCTCCGCCGCTTTTTTTCAACCCGCTGGCCGGATCGAGTGGAATGCTGCTGTTGGCGGTTCCCCATTCCACCGTAAAGCCATCCAATCGCGTATCGCTGCCTGTATCCACAGCATAGATCACCGTGTAAGAGTTGTCTATTGAATCGCCCTCGATGCCGATGTCGCCGCTCAGGATGGTTTTGTTTTGCTCCCAGTCGCGTTGGTCATTGTTTGTTTCACCTCCGGCAAAGCCGCCAAGCAGCGCCACATTTCCCGGCAGGTGGAAATGAATTTCGCGGTCATCGCCAGGCGTCGGATAATAAGTCCCTTTAGCTACCCAAATCTCCATCCCTGCTGTCGCTTGCCCCAGCGCACCCTGCAAATCCGTAAAGGCATTCGCCCAGTCAGCGCCTGTGTTCTGGCCATCGACTGCGCTGGAATCGACGTAGATGACCTGTGAAAAAGAAAACAGAGGGAGCCATAAAAGCAGGAGTGTGGATAAGTTTTTCATGTTGGGATTATTTTGTTGAAAAATAGAAAGGAAGCAGCTTTGTGATGAAAAGCTGCTTACTTTTTTAAAGTTAAGGATTTTTATTTGGGGAAATCTTAACCATCTTGCCGTTCATCGATTCAAACGGTGTATTAACTACTACCAGGATAGCGCCGTCAGGCAGATCAATCGTATTATAAATTGTTATCTCGTTGGTACCTTGTACAAAGGTTTTCTCAATACATCATTGCTCCAATTTTGAGCGTTTGCATTTTTGATATGATTAAACGGTTTTTAGAATTAGGAAATAAAAGGCAAAAAAGTTATGTGACATAAAAATTTGCCTGAATAAGAGGCTAAATATAGTACTAAACTTCCAAAAACAAAAACACAATGCTATACTTTTATACTTGTTCACGGACAAACCACGCCTTATGCCTCGCTTGTAGTGTGGCGGGCAGGCTAACAACTGCCCAGCCACAAACATCCTGTTTTTCAAACTGCCTTTTTGACGGAAATTGCCTAAAATTGTCTGAATCGGGGAAAGATAATTGCCAAAAAGAGCCTATAATTGCAGCGGCATAAATATTGACCCGTCATAATGCGAACATTATATACGGTCTGAATGTCATATTGACATTGAGCGTTTTGATGTTGTGTATTGAAAATAAAAAACAAAAATCGTTTATGAGTTTTTTTGAAAAATTATTTATTCCTCACAGTCTTGATGATGAAGGTGAATATATGCCTCTGCTTACTATTGAGGAAGAACAGGATATAGCGAAAGGCGAAACTTTTCCCGAAACCGTTCCCATACTGGCACTTAAAAATACCGTTCTTTTTCCGGGTATAGTCATCCCGATCACAGTAGGCCGGGATAAATCTATCAAAGCGATCAACAATGCGTATGATAACGAACGCATCATCGGCGTCCTGTCGCAAAGAGAAAGCGCCACGGAAGATCCCGCACTAAAGGATCTGTACAAAACCGGAACCGTCGCCCGAATTCTGAAATTATTGCGAATGCCGGATGGCACAGCTACGGCCATCATTCAGGGCAGAAGGCGTTTTTCGTTGATGGAAATGTTGAGAGAGACACCATATATGGAAGGCAGGATAGAACTGCTGGAAGAAGCGAAACTGGAAGACACACTGGAATTCAAAGCCCTGATCTCAACGATAAAAGACAAAGCCAAACAGATCATCCAGCTTTCGCCAAACATCCCGAGCGAAGCATCGGCCATGTTACGCAATATCACCAACGACTCGTTCCTCATTAATTTTATTGCCTCCAATCTGGGTATCAGTAATGTTAAAAAACAAAACCTGCTGGAGATAAATGACCAGAAAGACAAAGCGCAGGTAATACTCGGACACATGGATCACGAATTGCAACTGCTCGAACTGAAAGACCAGATCGAGTCCAAAGTACGCGGCGATATTGAAAAGCAACAACGCGATTATTTCCTGAACCAACAATTGAAAACCATCCAGGAAGAGCTTGGCCAAAGTCCGAATGAAGCGGAGATACTTTCTATGATCGAGCGCGCCAAAAAGAAGAAATGGTCAAAGGAAGTCAAAGAGATATTCCAAAAAGAGATCAGTAAAGTCCAACGGATGAATCCCCAAGTGGCCGAATACTCCGTCTTATTGAATTATCTCGAATTTTTGCTCGATCTGCCCTGGGGGGAATACACAAAAGACAATTTCAACCTCAAGAAGGTGAAAAAAGTGCTCGACGACGACCATTTCGGGCTGGAAGAAGTGAAGGAACGGATACTTGAACACCTCGCCGTCCTGAAGCTGAAAGGCGATATGAAAGCGCCGATTTTGTGCCTGGTCGGCCCTCCCGGAGTCGGAAAAACCTCGCTGGGAAAATCCATTGCCAGGGCTTTGAAACGACAATCTGTGCGGATGTCATTAGGTGGCTTGCACGATGAATCCGAGATCAGAGGACACCGCAAAACCTACATCGGCGCTATGCCGGGCAGGATTTTGCAATCCATGAAAAAAGCAAATTCCTCGAACCCTGTTTTCATACTCGACGAAATCGACAAAGTAGGAAAAGATTTCAGAGGCGACCCGTCTTCTGCCTTGCTGGAAGTGCTGGACCCAGAGCAAAACACTACATTTCACGACAATTACCTCGAAATTGAATACGATCTGTCTAAAGTATTGTTTGTGGCAACAGCCAATACATTGAGCACTATTCAACCGGCTTTGCTGGACAGGATGGAGATCATTGAGATCAGTGGCTATTCTGTTGAAGAAAAAATCGAGATCGCCAAAAGGCACCTGATCCCGCAACAACTAAAAGACCACGGTCTCAGCCCGAAAGATGTTCATTTTAAACCTGAAGTAATTTCCAGATTGATTTCCGATTATACCAGGGAATCGGGCGTACGGTCGCTCAACAGGCGAATTGCAGGGGTTATGCGTCATCTGGCCAAGAAGGTTGCCATGGACGAATCGTACAATCCAAACCTCAAACCCGAAGAGCTGCAAACCATCCTCGGCCCTGCAAAATTTTCCACAGAAATGTATAAGGAAATCCATGCAGCCGGCGTAGCTATTGGCCTGGCATGGACAAGAGTGGGCGGAGACATTTTATTCATCGAGGTAAGCCTGAGCAAAGGCAGTGGAAAGCTGACGCTCACCGGCAATCTGGGAGATGTGATGAAGGAATCTGCTACAACAGCTTTGAGCTATCTGAAAGCTCATTGTGAGTCACTGGGCATCAATCCCAAGCAATTTGAAGAAAACGACATCCACATCCACGTGCCGGAAGGCGCGATCCCAAAAGACGGGCCATCGGCAGGGATCACTATTGTCACAGCCCTGGCATCAGCTTTCAATAAACGTTCGGTAAAACCGTACCTGGCTATGACAGGCGAAATTACACTTCGCGGAAAAGTCCTGCCCGTAGGCGGTATCAAAGAAAAAATCCTCGCATCAAAAAGAGCCGGTATCAACGAGATCATCCTTTGTAAGGACAATCGCAAGGACGTTGAACAGATCAACGAAAATTATATCAAAGGACTGAAGTTCCAATACGTTTCAAAGGTCGAAGAAGTACTGGATATTGCAGTCGGATTTTAGTCGTTCAGCGGTTATTAATCTGTTAATATACAACCCGGCGATGTCTGAAAGCATCATTAAATTGCGTTAAAAATTCAGATTTTATTATCTTGCAACGACTGTTTGAGAAGAACTTTCAAAATCTTGATTGAATGAAGTATTTGACAATAATTGCGGCCTGTCTGTTTGTTTTCAGTACCAATATTTCGGCACAGGAAACCAAAGAAGAACTGATCCAGTTTACCGGAATGGTACTCGACGGTTCCGATAAAGACTTGTATCCCATTCCCTACACCAATATTTATATCAAAGACAAAGGCCGTGGAACTTATTCCGACTTCAAAGGCTTTTTCTCTATCGTTGTTGAAAAGGGAGATCACGTGGTTTTCTCTGCCATTGGTTACAGGACTGTGGAGATCACTATTCCTGATACATTAACAGATAATCGTTATTCACTGGTACAGTTGATGTCGCAAGATACCGTGAATCTGCCGACGACTATTGTATTCCCCTGGCCCAGCCGCGAAAATTTCAAACTGGAATTTCTGGCAATGGATGTCACCTCCGAAATGCAGGAGAGAGCCATAGAAAACCTGGCTCAGGACGTGCTCGAACGCGGAAGATCAGTGGTAGCTACCGACGGTAACGAACACGCCGATTATTACCTCCGTCAGCAGTCTAGCCAATATTATTACATCGGCCAGAGGCCGCCTTCCAATATCTTCAATCCCATCGCCTGGAAGAAATTTTTCGATGCCTGGAAAAACGGCGATTTCAAGAAAAAAGATAAATAAAGACAATTTCAAAGTTTGTAGTTTATTGTTTGTAGTTCGTGAGGTTAAAGCGATATAGTATTACTACATCTTGGATAGGCTATGTACCACTTACCATTCATCTTACTTCCTACCGTTTGCTGATACAAAATTTTCAGCTGCTCATTTCAAACTTATTCGTAGTTTTACCACCCAAAAAAAAGACTGTTGCACCTACCAAAGTTGTCATGAAAGTAACTGATTATTTTGAGAAAACTAAAAACCAGACGCTGATCTCCTTTGAAGTGTTGCCACCGCTAAAAGGCGGAGGGATGAAAGCCATTTTCGACACACTTGATCCGCTCATGGAGTTTAAACCTCCGTTCATTGACGTGACCTACCATCGCGAAGAATTCATTTACAACAAAAGACCAAGCGGTTATTACGAAAAAACCTCCATCCGAAAAAGACCGGGCACGGTCGGGATCTGCGCATCAATCATGCACCGCTACGGAGTCGATGCAGTTCCTCACCTGATCTGCGGCGGCTTTACGAAAGAAGACACGGAAAATGTGCTGATCGACCTCAATTTCCTAAACATCAACAATGTATTGGCCATTCGCGGCGATGCCCGTAAATTCGACGGAAAATTTATCCCCGAGCCGGAAGGCCACAAATATGCCCTCGACCTCGTCAAACAGGTTGCAGATATGAACAAAGGAAGGTACCTGGACCAGAATATCGTCAATGGTGAAAAAACCGATTTTTGCATCGGCGTTGCCGGTTATCCCGAAAAGCATTTTGAAGCGCCCAATTTTGAATCCGACATGCAATTCACCATTGCCAAAGTCAAAGCCGGAGCTAACTATATCGTTACCCAAATGTTTTTCGACAATCAAAAATATTTTGAATACATCGACATTTGCCGGAAAGCGGGAATCGAAATTCCGATCGTTCCGGGATTGAAGCCGGTCACGAAAAGATACCAGCTTAACTCCCTGCCAAGACTGTTTCATGTCAATATGCCGGATGCCCTGGTGAAAGAATTGGCGAAAGCCAAAAATGACGATAGCGCCAAAGAAATAGGCATCGAATGGTGTGTCCAGCAGAGCAAAGATCTGAAATCAAAAGGGGTGCCCTGCCTTCACTACTATACCATGGGCGACCCGGAAACAATACGCAGGATAGCAGAGGCAGTATATTGACCCCGACATTGGCGCCATCCCGTTTGGATTTTTTTTAAATTCGTTGGTTTAATTTGAAAATTGTATTGAGTCAAAAATCAGATCAATGACGCAAACCATCAAATCGCTTGCCCTGCTGATTTCTCTTATTTCAGTTGCAACGCCTGCTTTCGCACAAAATAATGTCAAATCTCCCGAAGCTTTTTTCCCTTTCAAATACGGCGAGCAGTTCACGCCACACCACCTTCTGGTGGATTATTTCAGGCATGTTGCAGAAAACCACGAGCAGGTCATTCTCAGTGAATACGGCAGAACCAACGAACAACGGCCATTGGTCTGGGCGATCATCTCTTCTCCTGAAAACCTGGCCAACCTCGAGCAGATCAGAACCGATAACCTCAAAAGAGCAAAATTGCTGGAAGGTAAGCCATCCGGTTCCAGGCCGGTGGCTATCGTTTGGCTGAGCTACGGCGTCCACGGCAATGAAGCCGGAGCTTCCGAAAGCGCAATCGCAACACTTTACGAAATGGTGAGGCCAGGCAATGAAAAAATGAAAACACTTCTGGAAAATACCGTAGTGATCATCGACCCTTGCATCAATCCCGACGGATATTCCCGATATACGCATTGGCAATGGCAATGGCAAGTCAACAACAAAATCGCCAACCCGAATCCCGAATCTGCCGAACACCTCGAACCCTGGCCAAAAGGCCGCTTTAATCATTACCTCTTTGATCTCAACCGCGACTGGGCCTGGTTTACCCAGATCGAAACCAACCAACGGCTCGAAATCTACAACCAATGGTTGCCGCATATCCACGTCGATTTCCACGAAATGGGACATGAATCGCCTTATTATTTCGCACCGGCAGCCCAGCCTTACCACGACTACATCACGGATTGGCAGGCCGATTTTCAAATACAGATCGGACTGAACAACGCCCGGTATTTTGATAAAATGGGCTGGCTGTATTACACCCGCGAAGATTTCGATCTCTTTTATCCAAGCTATGGAGATACTTACCCGACCTTCAACGGAAGCATCGGCATGACCTACGAACAAGGCGGACACAGCATGGCCGGAAGAGCCATTATCCTCAAAAACGGCGATACTTTAAAACTGTCTGACCGGATCGAACACCACAAAACCACCGGCATCGCTACCATCGAATCTGCTGCCCGAAACGCAGAACGGCTGGTTAAGAATTTTGAAAATTATTTTGCGCAATCGGTGCAAAGTCCGAAAGGAAAGTATAAAACCTTTATCATCCCAAAAACCAATTCGAAAGATAACATCAAAGCGCTTTGCCGGTTTCTCGACAAACACCAGATCCGCTACGGAAGCCCCGAAACCGAAATTCCGGTGAATGCTTATCATTATGCCAGCGGCAACACTCAGCGGTACAACATCAGCAAACAAGATCTCGTCATCAGCGCTTTTCAACCCAAATCCGTTCTAACCCAGGTGTTTTTTGAACCTGCTCCTTTTCTCTTCGATTCGCTGACCTACGACATCACCGCATGGGCATTGCCGCATGCTTTTGGCCTGGAAGCTTACGCCTCCGAGCAAAAGTTGCTCGTTGAACAACCCTTTACCGAACCTGGTTATGAGAACCGTTTGATAAAAGAAGACCGCCCTTATGCCTATCTGCTGGAATGGCAATCGCTGGAAGACGCAAAGTTTTTGAGCGCTTTGCTGAACCGGGATATACGGGTTCGGTTTGCCAATAATCCATTTGAGTTGGATGATAAAAAATTCGGATTGGGCACTTTGATCGTCACCAGAGCCGACAACCGCCACAATCCGGGATTTGACGCAACAATAGTCAACCTTGCCCATCAGTTCGAGCGGGAAGTCATTGCGGTGAAAAGCGGTTTTGCATCGTCAGGTAATGACCTGGGTTCCAATGAAAATCAACTGATCCGGAAGCCGGAGATCGCTGTTTTTCAAGGAGATCAGGTATCCCCAAATTCCTTTGGATATGTGTGGCATTATTTGGAAAATGATCTTCAATACCCCGTGACAATCCTTCCCCTCGACAATTTGAGGCATTCCGACCTGAAGCAGTATAACCTGATCATTCTGCCGGAAGGAAGTTATAACGCGGGGATTTTAAACATGGAAAAGCTCAGGGGCTGGATTTCGGCAGGCGGAAAACTGATCGTCACAGGTACTGCGCTTTCGGCTTTTGAGAATGAAGCCGGGTTCACACTCGAAAAGTATGCTACGGCTAAAGAAAAGGGAGACGCCGCACAAGAAAGCGAAACCACGACACTGGAAAAAAGGCTTCAACCCTATGCCGACCGCAAACGCAGTTCGATCAGCGACCACATTCCGGGAGCGATCTTTAAACTCAGGATCGACAATACCCACCCATTGGGTTACGGAATGCCCGATTATTATTTCTCATTGAAAACCAATATGTTGGCGTATAAATTTCTCAAAAATACCTGGAACGTCGGTTACATCGAAAAGTCTCCCCTGATCCTCGGTTTCGCCGGAGCCAACACGATCAATAAAATGGAAGAGACCACCGTATTCGGCGTTCAGTCGATGGGACAGGGCGAAGTCATTTACCTCGTTGATAACCCTTTGTTCAGAGGATTCTGGCGACACGGAAAATTCCTTTTCAGCAATGCAGTGTTTTTTAGGGGGTAGGTGTCGGGTTTCCGGTGTCGGGTTTCCGGTGTCGGGTTTCCGGTGTCGGGTTTCCGGTGTCGGGTATCTGGTGTCGGGTTTCTGGTGTCGGTGCGGTCTCATAAAATAGGTTGACATGTTCCCACCCAAAACCCAAAAAAATGTG
>CAZKDA010000001.1:15826-59710 GCA_964551455.1 uncultured Saprospiraceae bacterium | reverse complement strand
GGTGAAGGGCGGTTGTTCAACCTGGGAGAATGCCGTGATGGAAAAGAAAATCAATGAGAATGTGATGATGTGTTTAGCCATTATTTCGTTTTTTTATGCCATGTTGTAAACATATACACGACACCGCATAGACCCGACCGAAGTCAGGCGGGCGGGTCTATGCTTATCCCGACTCGTCGGGATTTCCCTTGCGGCGGTACAGGTAATCGGTATAATTGTTCACGGAAAATTTCGGATTCTATAAATTCCGAAATTTTCCGTGAACAAGTATAGAAAATAAACTTCAATTTTTGAAATCCCGAAAATGGAATGGCGTACACGACGATTGAAAAAAGGATTTGCAATCGGACAGAAATATTGTAATTTTGGCCGTTGGTTTTGGCAGGCCGGCCTCAAAATGGTAAACATCAAGCTTGACATAAAGAAACCCTAAGCGCGAATTTGCAGCTTAGGGTTTTCTACATCAACTAATCATCAAACCGGATAGATTTATGCTTACAGCGACACGCGGTTTGATGATTATGCCGCAGCCGTCAGTTTTAGGGCATAAACGCTAACCTGACGGTGCGCGGTATAATCAAATAAACAGTTTAGTCCCTTTCGAATTGGTGAGTCCGTTCAGGCTCTAGGTATCACTTTTTCAACGGCTTTTTCAGGGTTTTTCGGTACCACTTTGATTTTTTTATCATCCTGGAGCAACAGCCTTACAAACTTTTTGAGGTCTTTATATTTGAATTTGGTTTTCAGGCTGATCAACACAAATTCGTCTTCCTCGCTGACCACGATCATCAGGTTTGAAATATGCTTCCGCTTATCTCTGATGAACATGTTCACCTTTGTATTTCCTTCCCGGACTGTGATCAACTCGTCGAACTTATTTTTCTTTTGCAATTTTTCGATCAACGCATTGTAATCTTCTTTTGAAACCGGGTTGGCATCTTCAACCACCAGCATCCGGAGCGATTTTATCTGCTTGGCAAATTCAAAACCCATCATGGCCTTTTTGTTGTTTTGATCAACCTCTTTCCGGGCAAAGCTCGCACCCATGCCCATCACAAATCCGGGAACAACAAGACTTACGGCGTCTTCCGTCTTTTTGTATTTTTTGCAAAATTTCCTGACACTGCTTTGCGCAGATAACGCGAAGGGAAGCCATGCCAGCAGGCAAAACAAGATCAGTTTTTTCATAAATCGGGAAATTGGAAATGCAGTTTTTGATTTAGAAAACATAAGTCATCCCTTATTTTGAAATTATCATTTTTTAAAACTCGACTCAGAAAGACGCTGATCCTGCCTGCCGAACGCACCTGCCCTCCTAACGGCAGTCAGGCGGGGTCAGGCAGGTTTTTAAGATTTTTTATGTGTACTTGCACTTTTGACGAAAATAAAAACAGCGTTTTATCATAATTATTCTGCGTCCTTCTGTGTCAAATAAAGATTAAGGAAGACTTATGTTTTGAAGGTTCAGTGATGGACACCCTGGAATTCCTATTTTTGTTTGGCATTTTTTTCATCCTCCAGTTTGTCGAGGTGTTGAACACCTTTCACATCGAGCTTTTTGGCCAGTTTTGAGATCTTATCCAGATCGATATCGCCGATAAAGCTCAGCATCACGAATTCATCTTCACCGCCCACGAGCAGCAACAATTCTTTGATGGTATCAGCTTCATCTTTTATCAAAAACTGGACGTTTTCGCCTTCATCCCTGACGGTGAGCAGGATTTCGTATTCGCTGGTTTTGATCTTTGATTTGGCTTCTTCATAAAACTTCAGGGGAGACACTTCGGTGGTCAAAACGCGGAGGCCTTTGAGGTCTTTTACTACATCCATGATCAACTGCGCTTCCTCGTCTTTCATTTCTTTGAGATCGAGTTTGCCAAGCACTTCAAACATTTTGGGGCTGATGTAAACTACGGTAAACCGCTCGTCATTGATGTATTGATCGAAATACCGGGAAATAGCGTCGGTTTGTGCGGTCAAAGGGCTTAAAAAGCCGGAGAGTACGATTAACAATGATAAGTATTTCATTTTTCTTTTTTTTACATGGTTTGAAATTTTAAAAATTATTTGATGACGCTGGTTGCCTTCGCCATTTTGGACATACCGGTATTTGCAAGGCTGGTGCCTTTGTTCATTTTGGCGGAAACCAGCATAAGCGCTTCTTTGGTGTGTGCATAGACTTCTTCGGGAGTCATTTCTTCTTCTTCTGCAGCTATCTCCTGGCCGGGTTTTAAAAAGCCTTGTTCTGCGACGAAATAAACGCTGACGAGTAGTAAAACGGCGGCAGCGATCCGCAGGAGATAGTATGGCATTCTTCTGATCTTAGCCCCTGGCTTCTGCGGAGAACCCAGTTTTTGGAAGAGTTTTTCATCAAAGGATTCGTCCATTTTCATTTCCTGCTCACTGGCAAAAAACATGAACAGCGGCTGAAAGGGTTTGAGGTCTTCAGGAATGTCATTCTGTGAGAAAAAATCACGAAGCTGAACTTCTTCCTCGACGGAGCTTTCTCCTTTCCAGTATTTGTCTAATATTGCACGGATTTTATTATAGTCCATATTTTTCTGAATTTAAAAGTTGTGTCCTTATTTCCTGGCGTGCTCTGAACAAATTGACCTTTACCTGTTGCAGCGAAATTTCCAGCGCATCGGCGATTTCCTGATAAGTATGGCCTTCGATATCGCGGAGTTGCATGACCATTCTCTGTTTCTCAGGCAACTTGTCCATTAACCTTCGGACGCGCTCCAGGGTATCGTTGTAGGATGCCTGCCGGAATGGGTTGTCGTTTTCGCCGCTTTGCACATCGAATCCTTCTTTTATGGGATCGGCTCTGCGATGTTTGGATCGGAGCTTATCGATAGAAAGATTTTTTGTCAGGGTCATACACCAGGCTTCGACGTTTGAATAATTTGGAAGATCGCTGCGTTTGTTCCATGCTTTGATGAAAACTTCCTGTACCACATCTTCAGCTTCCGGTTCATTTCCAACGATGCGGAGTGAAAACCGGAACAGCTTGTTTTTTATGGGTAAAATCAGTTGCGTGAAATCTTCCAGGCTCATTTCTCTTTCAGGACGATGGCTCATATCGGTTTGTTACAATTGGATTTTTTAATTTTTTTTATCAGGAAAATTACCGGCAGGCCGAACTTTTAAATCATTGATAATCAATGAAAAGCTTGAGCGATATTTTTTACGGCAATACCAAAGGCCGCCATTTTTGAAAAAGTAAAATTAGATTATTTGGCCTGCTTTTTTCATCCACCAAGGTATAATTTTAAAAATAACCCCTTATGAAAAAACGCCCCGGTAAAAATAGTCAAAAGGCGCTTTTTGATTCCAAAGCGTTCCTCCGGTCGCTCATGCCGAATATCCGACTCAGCGGTCATCATTCATCGCGCAGCCATTCCCGCCGTAAATCCAGGTCATTGAAAACTGCAAAACCCGTTTAGGTTTTTTGGTCATACGCTTTTGAAGTCAATCTCGCATTGCCGCTGACTTCGAAATAGAATTTGTATTTTTGCGTTTCAGAAAAAATACACGGCACTGGCCATGAAGAAAATCGATCGCCTGCTGATCACCAGTTTTATTCCTCCGTTTTTCACCACCTTTTGCATAGCATTGTTTGTGCTGATCATGCAGTTTTTGTGGGTTTATATCGACGACATCATCGGAAAGGGCGTAGGTTTCTGGATGCTCCTTGAGTTGATCTCCTACCTGAGTATGTCCCTGATCCCAACGGCCTTGCCAATCGCGGTGCTGATATCTTCCGTGATGGTGATGGGCAATCTGGCGGAATATTATGAATTGGCGAGTTTAAAATCTGCGGGAGTTTCCTTGTTTCGTGTAATGAAACCGCTGATGGGGGCGGTATCGGTCATCTGTGTTTTTTCGTATTTCTGTTCGAATAATATTATCCCGGTTGCCAATCTGCAATTCAAATCCAGGCTTTACGATATTCGAAAACAAAAACCAACGATGAACCTGGAAGCCGGAATTTTCAATGAAGATTTCCAGGATTTTGTCATTCACATCGGCAATAAAAGTTCAAACAACAGAGACATTGAGGATGTCATTATTTTCGATCATAAAGAAGACATCCGTAACCCAAAGCAGATCGTGGCGAAGCATGGCGAAATGTACACGACCAAGGACCGCCATTATTTCATCATGAATTTGTACGACGGCAATCAGTACCAGGAAACCGGGCAGTTTTCACAAAACCGCGATCAAAAATATCCTTTCGTTCGTACCTCTTTCAAAGAATGGTCAAAGGTGTTCGATCTCAGCGAGTTTGAGATCAGCCGCACGGATGCCGACCTCTTCGGTTCGCATTATTCCATGCTTACCGCTTCCCAACTATTGGATGCCGTGGATTCTTTGGAAATGCGGCTATACGATGTCACCGAGAAACTGAATAAAAGCGCTAACCGGTATTTTTGGATATATAAAAATGAAACCGACCAGGTTGATATTGTCGGTGACAGCACTGCTGTCGAGTATTCGAAAGGAGAGGAAACTCCAAAAGAATTGAATATCGAGGTCGATTCTGCGGGAGCGGAAAAAGAAGCCACGCAGGATACCGTTGTTAAAAAATCTTTGGCTTTGTTGAAGGACACGACCCTGCAAGCTGAAACACAAACTGATACCACCGATCTTAAACAGGAAACGCAGCAAAGAAAAAAGATCGCAGGGAGTGAGCAGCATTCCAGAGCGACGACTATTTCGAGAAAAAACCTGCCAGTCCAAAACATCACAAAACCGCTTTCGGAATACAACAATATTGGCGAACTATTCGAGACCGGCCAGTTGAAACGGAATTATTATTCCAAAGCACAATCCTATGCCCGGAATATTCAGGGGCTGGCGATGACTGCGGAGCGCGATTTGTTCCATCTGAAGGAATCCAGGGTAAAACATATTTATGAATTTCACATCAAATTCAGCATGGCTGCCGTATGTTTTATTTTCTTGTTCATCGGAGCGCCGATGGGCGCCATTGTTCGGAAAGGAGGATTCGGTTACCCGATACTGATCGCAATCGTGTTTTTTATGATCTTTATCATTCTCAACATTTTCACCAAAAAAATGGTCGAGATATTTGCCGTCAGCCCGCAATTCGGTGCCTGGTTGCCCTGCTTCATTTTGTTCCCTGTCGGCTTGCTGATCACTTACCGGGCGATGAATGATTCCAAGCTGTTGAACACAGACCGTTATCAGCGTATATTCTTAAAACTGACGCGTTTATTCAGATCGAATGACTAAATTTGTTTTTAAAAATAGGAAATCATCAGAACGCTCCAACCATAAACCCGACCATCCATGATTGATACCATCAAAAATAACTGGCCGTTTTTCGCGGGATTCTTTGTATTTCTTTTGATAGGAACTGTGCTGTTGCTGACCACGGGTAAGGCTGATCTGATCCTGTTTTTCAATGAGCACAGAAGTCCCCTGGGTGATTCCTTTTTTTACAATGTGAACAAACTGGGAGAGGGAATCCCCTATATCGCTGCGGTTGCTGTTTTGGTATTTGTACGATTTAGGTACGCCTTGTTGATCCCTGTTACTGGTATCCTGGTAGCCATTGTAGCTTTTTTGTTCAAATCATTTTTTAACCACAGCAGGCCTTCGGTTTATTTCCGGGAGTTGGGGATGTTCGACCAGATCAACCTCGTTGAAGGGGTGCAGCTTTGGGAGAAGCACAGTTTCCCTTCCGGCCATACCATGTCGGCATTTGCGGTCTTCGGGATACTGGCTTTGTTGTTCAACGGCAAAAAAACACTGGGCCTTGTATTCCTTTTCATGGCGATTTTGGCTGGTCTTGCGCGGGTTTATCTCGTGCAGCACTTTCTTCAGGATGTTTACCTGGGAGCCATTCTGGGTGTTTTGATCGCTTTGAGTGTTTATATTTACCAGGATAGATTTCCCCACAATCCCGATCACTGGATCGACCGGTCGTTTTCGTTTAAGCTGAAAAAAGAAAAAAGTATCACTTGATGTCGGCGTATCTATTTCTGTTTCAAAAAGTTTCAAAAAGTTTCGTAAGCGCTTCAATTCGACTGAATAGCTGACTGGAATTTTCCAAAAGTTCGTTATTTTTGATCTTCCCCTGCGATTGCCAAAAATTAATGCTTAAATTTTGCCGGTACTTACAAATAGCTGCAATGCCTGAAAAAGCAATAACGGACTAAGGTCTGATTTTATAGATTAAATTGTAATTTGCAGGGATTCACTTTTACAAACATCAATACAATGAAGCGTTTTACACTCCTCTTCCTGTGTTTTTTCCACAGCCTGATAGTTTTCTCACAACCCGTAAACGATGATTGCGACGGACTGATCGATCTGGGCATCGTGCCTATTTGTCCCAGTAGTGAGATTTATACCAATGTGGATGCAACAGCCAGTGATATCGGCTCCGGAAATATCCCGGATTGTTTTAATGGCGGCCAGGTTGACCGGGATGTCTGGTTTATGTTTACTACCGACAATATGATTACCGACTACACGATAACCGTAACCGGCGTGACCGACGGCATGGGATCTACACCCATCGTCAATCCTCAGATCGAAATCTATCGCGGCGATTGTGAATTCAACGGCCTTGCTTCAATGGAGGTATGCGCCTCTGCCTTGCCGGGAGAAAGTGTAATTTTCACCCATGTCTTAGGTCTTGATCCGAATACGCCGTATTTCATCCGGGTCAACGATTATACCAGCACCGCAACGCCAAATTCAGGGACTTTTGAGTTTTGTATCGATGAATATGTGCCAGATATTAATATTTGCGACGCAACTTCATCTACCTCCTGCACCGGAACATTGTATGATTGCGGAGGCCCCGACGGCGATTACGGGGTCAATGAAAATCATGTTTTTACAATTTGCCCAAATGACTTTTTCGAATGTATCACGATCAACATGGTCAATTATGATATCGAATCCAATATTTTTGGAACTGGCGATGCATTGAATTTCTATGCCGGCGATAACATCTCTGCTCCCCTTATCGCTTCCGTCACAGGGCTTAGTAATAGCAGTACTTTCGAGATCATGGCGAGCAGTCCCTGCATTACTATCCAGTTTTTGTCCGATGGTTTTGTAAACGGAGCAGGGTTTGAACTGACCTGGGCCTGCAATTCGTTTCCTTGCCCTGGCTCATCACCTGAAAACCCCACGGATATCGGCGGGATCCCTTATGACGGAACCGGCTTGACTACTTGTACCGAAGGTTCGACCGTTGGCGCCAGCCCCTGTGCCGACGATATTTTTTTATGGGGACCTGATTACGTTTTTACCTATGAGTCGCCTGGCGATGAATGTATCGAGGTGGTGATCTCGGATGCAGAACCCGGTACCGGTGTCGTGATCCTGAACGGCCTGCCATTCGCGCCGGGAACCAACTGTATCGCTCAAAGCGCAACGGGAACGATCAACAGCGCAAACCTGAATAACGCAGGTACTTATTACATCATCGTTGCCAATGCGAATGGATGCACAGACTTCAATATCAGTATCGGCCCTGCCGATTGTAATCTTTCGCCTGCGCTGGTCGATGCCCTTTGTAATCCGCTCAACGGTTGCCAGGAATTCGACCTGGACGGCATGCCGCTGCCCTCTCAATTCAACCTGGACATTGGCTTTGAAGATGTGCCTATCGTAAACGGCTTGAACAACGGCTGTTATCTCAATACCGGACAAGGCAATTTTTATTGGTTTACCATACAGGCGCAGTCAGTTGGCAATTTTGGTTTCATTGTTCAGGGAGCAAATATGTTTTCCGATATTGACCTCAGCGTTTGGGGTCCTTTTGCCGAAGAAGAAGTTTGCGATACGCCTGGCGATGTGATCAATTTTATAACCAACAACCAGCCGATTCGAAGCAGTTGGACAGGAGGGACTGACCCAACAGGCCTTACGGATATCCACCCGGTGTTGGGCACACCGGTACTCGATGAATTCGATTGTGGCGACCCGTCAACACCGGGAGCAGGTGGTGACGGTTTTGTTTCCACAATTCCAACCCAGATAGACGAAGTATATGTGGTGTTGATAAACGACTGGGGCGGACAGATCACTGATGGCGTGATCGAAGTGGATTGGTCGCCTTCCGATCCGGAGGTTTTGGAACCTGTTTCTATTGAAGTTATGGGAGGCGATACCACGATCTGTATTGGCGAATCTGCTCAGATTGAAATTGCCGTCGGCATTTCGGATATTCAATGGATCACGAACACTGGTACATTAAGCTGTTCTAACTGCCCCGATCCGGTTGCTTCGCCGCTGGAGACAACTACTTACCTCGCCGTTGTAGATGGTGTGTGTATTCATGATACGATTGGTGTAAAAGTCGGTGTTTATGACGTGGAAGCCGGGCCTGATGTAACGGTTTGTACAGGGGAAGATTTCCAGATCGTGGCCGGAAGCAATTATGACGATGCAACTTACGAATGGTCGGGGGAAAACCTGAGTTGTACGGATTGCCCGGATCCATTTATCAATAGTTTATCCGCTGGAAATTTTACCTACTCCGTGACCCTTACAGCGCCGACCTGCACCCTGACTGACGAGGTGGAAGTAACTGTCTTGTCCGATCCTGCGGCTCAATTCAGTGTGGTGGACGATCATGTGCAGCTTTGCATTGGCGAAGATACCAATCTCGGAAATCCGTCTAACGATATTTCGAATACCTACACTTGGAGTTCATCGCCTCCGGGTTACAGTTCCTCGGATCCGAATCCTGTGGTGAATCCTGCTCAAACGACCATGTATTACGTTGAAGTCAGCAATGGCCTTTGTCCGCTATCGTCTTTTGATAGTGTATTCGTTGAAGTGTTTACGGTTCCGGTTGTCAACCTGAATGAAGATACTACGGTTTGTCTGGATGCATTGGTTTCGTTGGCAAATACAGTTCCCCAAACAGGCGTGGTTTACAACTGGTCTCCATCTATCGGATTGGATTCAGACATGATCCCTAACCCAACATCTACCGTTCCCGGAAACCAAACTTATACCCTGACGGCAATCAATGGCGCCTGTGTAATCACGGAATCCATCACGGTTACTGTGGCAGGCGGCCTTGAATTACAGCAACCCGATTCTGTAATGATTTGCAAAGGGGAATCTGTTGACCTCAGCGCTGTGGTTTTGCCTGCTGGTGCACCGATCTCCTGGATACCTGACGACGGGACGATCAGCCCGACGACTGGCGAAAATGTGGTAGCCACGCCATTTACTGCGACAACCTATTATGCTTATATCAATATGCCCGGATGTGAAAAATTTGATTCCATTTACATCGATGTGGATTCTATTCCGGCTGATCTGCAAATATTTCCGATTGATACAACGGTTTGTGAAGGTTCCTATGTGGTATTGTCATCAACGACTTATGAGCAATCGGATTTCCCGGAAGTTGAATTCCAATGGCAGCCGGATGTCGGTTTTGAATCGCCCGATGATCTGTTGAATATGGTGATCCTGGCAGTGGAAACCACGTTGTACACCCGAACGACCACTTACGGGACTTGTAGCCAAATCGATTCGGTTTTGGTCAATGTGTCCCCACCTACTACCATCGACATTTTTCCGCTCGATACGATATTATGTGAAGGAGAAACCGTGCAATTGCTGGCTGCCAGCCCGGATGTTACGGAATTCACCTGGTCGCCGGAGGATGGCAGCCTGAGCTGTATCGAATGCCCTGATCCGGTGGTTTCTCCTCCTTCCGGCGGAAACTATACCTATACGGTTTATGGCGAATTTATGGATTGTCCGATAGAGGCTTCGGTTCAGATCAATGTAGCTTCGACGCCAGTAGCCGCCGTGGTCGGCGATTCGGAAATTTGCATCGGCGAATCCGTTGTGTTAAACTCCCTTCTGGATAATTTTCCCGGTACGACCTGGATGTGGACGGCCAATCCGCCTGACCCCACGCTCGATCCCGATGATCCCCTGGCTGAGGTCACTCCTTTGGTCAATACCACTTACACCCTCACGGTTTCGAATGGAGTATGTGATCCGCTGGTACAATCGACCACTGTGACGGTTACGGAAGAAGCCGTTCTAACCATTAATGAAGATATTACGATCTGTGAAGGTGAAGCGGTTACGCTTACCGCAAACAGCTCTCAATCCGGAGGTTCATTCCTTTGGTCAAACAATGCAGAAACAGCTTCCATTTCCGTGAACCCTTTGGATACTATTGAATATTCAGTGATCTATTCTTATGGTTGCGGTGAGCTTTATGACACGGTTTGGGTTAATGTGTTGGAAGGATTTAATGTTTCCATTATTTCCGATCCTGATCCTCAAATCGATACTATCCTCGAGGGAACGATCCTGACATTGACGGCATTTATCGATGAGCCGGTTCCGGGAGCTATTTACACCTGGGGTTCCGGGCAAACGGGTCAAACCATCATGGCACCGGCGCTCAATGCCACAAGTTATCATTCAGTTACCGTTACTGCTCCGAATGGTTGTGAATATGACGCGCTGCTTACGATTCCGGTGGAACTCGCCGAGATTGCCATCCCGAATGTTTTTACGCCCAATGGCGATAATATGAATGAATTTTTCAACATTGCCATAAAAGGAAATGTCACGGTCCGCGAGTTCAAGGTGTTCAACCGATGGGGACAAGTCGTTTACAACAACGAAAACCCACTCAACGGCTGGGATGGCACTTTCAAAAATGAATTGGCGCCTTCGGATGTTTACATTTACACCATTACCCTCGATATGCCTTCCGGAACGGTTAGGAAAGAAAAAGGCGATGTGACGCTACTGCGTTAATAGAAATTTGTTTTTTTTCTGCGAAGATCAGCGAGATCAGCGGGAAATAGTAAGTGACCCGCTGATGCCGCAGATCAACGCAGAACTTGTGACCCCGACCTGTTTGCAGATAGGCCGGGGTTAATTTTGAATTGTTGAAAACGAATGGCCAGGCTCAAAGATCAAAACTATTCTTTAGCTCCGAATCAGTCGTCCTGAGCTTTTCTTTGCAGAATCGGATGAGATCGGCGGCGCGTTTCACCTTTGCTGAAAGCTCATCGATCCCGATGGATTCTTCCTGTAGCTGATCGACGATTTCCTGCAATTCCTGCATTGCTTTTTCGTAAGAGGTGATGTCTGGTTTTCTTTTAGCCATTGGGTAGGATTTTACTTGTTATTTTTCCATCGGCGAAACGGGTTTCCAAAGTATCACCTGCTTTTGCCTGTGAAACGGAAGTGATGGTTTTGCCTTTGATGAGGCTCAGGCTGAAGCCGCGTTTCAAGGTAATTTCGGGACTCAACAAGAGGCACATTTTTTCGAGATTTGCCAGTTTGATCGCTTCGGTTTTCAATGTCGATTTCAACGATGCCGGGATTTTTTCTTCGATAAATTCCAGCATACCCCCCTGCCTGTGTAAGATCGCATTTGTAGAAAAAACAAACTGATCTCCGAGCCTGTTCAGGGTCATTCCGGCATTGGTTAGTTGTTGTGAAGACAGTTGGCGGATTCTATTTCCCAAATCTGCGATCTGCATTTCAAAGTTCAGGTTTCGCTGTATAAAAAATTCCGCCACTGCCGTCGGTGTTTTTAAAGAAGTATGTGCTACGAGGTCAATTACCGTTTCATCGATGTTATGACCGATGCCGGCAATCACAGGCAGTGGGAAACTGGCAATAGCCCGGCTCAGTTTCAGGCTATCGAAAGCAACGAGATCAAGACGGGCGCCCCCTCCGCGGATGATCACAACGCAGTCGAAATCATCACGTTGCAAGGCGATGCGTTTGAGTTGCGCGATCATCTCCTGCTCTACTTTATCGCCCTGCATCGCAGTTGGAAAAAGTTTGTTTTTAAAAACATAACCAAACTGGTTGTGCCGCACCTGATCCAGAAAATCCTGCAAACCGGCAGCTTTTTCAGAACTCAAAACTGCTATCCGCTGAACCACCGGAGGCAAGGGCAGCGAAGCGTTCTTTTCCAGTAAATTTTCCTTTTTCAAAGTTTCGATCACCCTGGATCGCTGCAATGCCAGCTTGCCAATGGTGTATGCCGGATCGATATCGGATATCCGCAGCTTAAAACCATATCGCTCATTGAATTCCACTTTTGCACTCACCATCACTTCCATACCTTCCTGCAAAAGGCTGCCGAAGTCTTTGCCCAATTTGCGCAGCAGGCGCAGGTAATCCGACGACCAGATCACTGCTTCCGACTGTGCAACGACGGATTCGCCATCCTCCTCTTTTTGTACTAGGCTGATAAAAACATGGCCTTTGGAAATATTCACCTGAGCGATCTCGGCACTCACCCATACGGCATCCGGGAAGTTGAGCGCAACCACCCGGCGTATGAATTCATTGAGTTCGAAAAGGGTATATTTTTTATCCATCGTTTGGAAGGGAGCAATTGTTAATGTGTTGATTTGCTGATTTGTTTGTAGAGTTGTAGAGTTGGAAAGTTGGAAAGTCGTCCAATAACTTAATCAACTAATAACTCTATCAACCTAACTCGTGCCTGCCCGACTGTCAGGCGGGCTGAGCTTGCCAAAGCGTCTACTCAAAGACCACTATCTGCCAAATTCCGCCTGATCCGCGTCCTCCGTGTTCCATCACAATCCAATCCAGGATCAATCCTGCAAAACCTTGGTCACCAGGTCAGCAGCCTCCTGGAGCAGGATAGCTGAATGAACTTTTAGCCCCGATTCGTCGATGATCTTTTTGGCGATGTCAGCATTGGTGCCTTGCAATCTGACGATGATGGGTACACGGATATTTCCCATATTTTTATAAGCATCTACCACGCCTTGTGCCACGCGGTCGCAACGGACGATGCCACCGAAAATATTAATGAGAATGGCTTTGACGTTGGGGTCGCGAAGGATGATGCGGAAAGCCTTTTCAACGCGATCTGCATCGGCGGTACCACCTACATCGAGGAAGTTTGCGGGATCACCGCCGGAGAGTTTGATGATGTCCATGGTGGCCATTGCGAGGCCGGCGCCGTTGACCATGCAACCTACGTTTCCGTCGAGTTTTACATAATTGAGATCGTAGCGCTTTGCTTCCACTTCGGTGGGGTCTTCCTCGTCGGTGTCGCGCATGGCGGCGAGGTCGGGATGACGATACAGGCCGTTGCCGTCGAGGGTGACTTTACAATCCACAGCCACGATCCGGTCGTCGCCGGTTTTCAGACAGGGGTTGATCTCGAAGAGGCTGGCATCGCTGCTGACAAAGGCTTTGTACAGCGCGCTGATAAATTTGGTCATTTCCTTGAACGCCGTTCCGCTTAGCCCCAAATTAAAAGCGACCTTTCGCGCCTGGAAAGCCTGGAAACCCAAAGCCGGATCGATGTATTCTTTGTGTACGAGGTGGGGCGTTTCTTCGGCCACCTTTTCGATGTCCATACCGCCTTCGGTGGAATAAATGATGACGTTGCATTTTCGTTCGCGATCCATAAGAATAGAGATGTAATATTCTTTGCAGGCGTCAAAGTCTGGTGCATAAACATCTTCGGCGATGAGTATTTTCCTGACCAGTTTTCCAGGGCCATCCATGCCGCCGGGGGTTTGGGGCGTTTTGAGCATCATACCCAGGATATTTCCGGTGTGTTCTTTCAACTGATCCATATTTTTGGCGAGTTTTACACCACCGCCTTTGCCCCTTCCTCCTGCATGGATCTGGGCTTTCACAACGGCGAATCCGGTTCCGGTGTCCTGTTGCAATTTTTTGAAAGCCTCGACAGCTTCATCGACAGTCGTGGCAACGATCCCTTCCTGGATGGCCACGCCAAAGCTCTTCAATAGTTCTTTTCCCTGGTATTCGTGTAAGTTCATGTTTCAAAAGTTTTCCGTTAAAAATATGCGAAAAAGCCGCCGTAGCATTTGAAAATTCGCGTCCAAAAGTAAGGCATTTTGATGTAAATAAAAAGGTAAGGGTTTTATAATCCGCCATTGGCTTACTGAAAAAACATATAGTATCTTTAAACCCTGAAATTGTACACGGCAAACGGGTTATAAAATCCTTCGATTTTCAGGAATGATTAAAAAAAGCTCCACAGATTCTAATTCCCGGAAAAACCGAAAAACGAATTCGTTTTCTATTCGTGCATTCGTGGCAACTATTAATAAAAGCCACTAATGCACTAATGAAAAACGCATTCGTGCTTACTGGCAATTTTAAATAAAAACATTCGACCTGTCGGTTTAATCTTTTGAATACTTAAAAAAATGTCCACACAAATTCATAAAAACACTTTTGCCCCTGAATCTAAAATCGTAAAAAAGCACCTTGCAAACCTCAACAACCCTCTAAAAATGAAATTGTATTTTTTAAAACACCTGCCCTCGGCGGCCTGGTGGGGTGTGAAGGTCAAATCCTGTTCGCCATACCGCGCGGAAGTGGAATTGCCCTACAACTGGAGGACTCAAAATCCTTTCAATTCCATTTATTTTGCCGCGCAAGCCGGAGCAGCGGAATTATCCACCGGGCTGATGGCTACCATAGCGCTGAAAGGCAGGGGAAGGATATCGATGCTCGTCACGAATTTTGAAATTGAATTTCTGAAAAAAGCGGACAGCGCTATCACCTTTACCTGCGAAGAAGGGATTAAAATCATAGACGCTGTTCAACAGGCTATTGATACGGGCGAAGGGGTCAAAGTAGTGATCAATACCACCGGAACAATGAAAAACGGTGAAATCGCATCCCGCGCAAAGATCACCTGGTCGTTCAAACGGAAAGCCCGGAAATAAAAACGGGCAGCGCAAAATCGTTTGCACCGCCCGCTTTGTGTTTTTATAAATCTGCCTTTACCTGGCAATTACAACTTTCTTGTTTAAAATTCCCTTGTCGCTTTGGATAGCCAGCATATACATCCCGGCATTGAGACCTGAAATATCGAAAGGGTAGTTGTTCTCACCATTAGTAAAATGATGCCGGTTAACATTTTTCAAAAGCTGTCCGGTGAGGTTAAAAAGCTGGATGTTCGCATCAAATGCCTCCGAAGCTTCCAGCCTGATATTGAGGAATTCATTTTGACGAATAGGGTTCGGGAAAACCGACCAGTTGTTCACGATGTCGATATTTTTTGCGCTGGAACTTCCGCCGGTATTAAAACTTTCAACCGTAGAGGTAGGCAGGCTACAGGTGTTGCCGTCGTTGAGCGGTGTGACCCTCCAGTGATAAGTGGTATTGGGGTTAAATATGCCCTCAATATTGGTAGAAGTACCGTTTGAAACAATATACCGTTTTGGGATAATGGCAAATGTGGGTTGAATATCAATTTCCAACAGGTACCTTTGTGCATTAGGAGAGGCTTCCCAGTTGAAATGCACGATATTAAACACTGCCGTTGATTCGCCGTTGATAGGTTCTACCAGCGTCGGCGCCTGCGTAATAGAAGCCGTAGCAGGCACATAGCTGTGACGGATATATGATCTGGCGCTGGAATTAAAATCATTGCGGACGGCAGTTTTCTGATTTGGAGAAAACACATAGCTTGAACAATTGCTAAAATAGTTCATGATGTTGTTTTCGGCGTCAGTTACCACCACTGTTCCGTTGGGGTCCATGGCCAGGGGAGAACCATTCCAATTGCAGTCATTAGTATTGTCAACCGGCGAAGTAGCAAAGAAATAATCCGGGGGCGTATCGCAGATGCCGTCGGCAGCCTGGTTGCAATTGGAGCCATCCATTTTTTCATTCAATATCCCACCTTGAGGCGCAAAAGTTCCTACCGGGTTGCCGTGGTCATCCGGGTTCCAGCCTGTATCGCCTGCCTGCCCCCATCCGAAAAACGGGTGCGCCAGACTGAAAAAATGACCAAGTTCGTGTGCGCCGGTGATGCCGTCGATGTTATTGTTTTTGATAATAATATGCTCGTAAGGGTATCCCTGAAAAGCGCCCAGGTAATATCCGGCAACATTCGCGCTGCCTGCGGAGCCTGTGAGAAAAATATTCACGGAACTGTTTGACCAGTTGAATGCAATGGTATTCAATGCACCAGTACTTCCGGGATTGTTATAAAGGTTGGTGTTGTCAACATAATTGATAGGGAAGTTGATATAAAATATCATGTCCTGGTCTGCATAATAATTGTTGATCTGGCAAAGCAGGCTCAAAACCCTGTTGAAAGTAGTTCCCAGTGTTCCGTCAGATCTTCTAACAATATGGAATTTGATGGGAACATAAACCGTAACATCTCTTGATGCGGCTGTTTCAGTCTGGTTGGCAGCGTCGATGCGGTTTTGAAACAAGCGCTCTCGAGCATCATATTGGGTTTGAGTGCTCGTGCCGCAAACGTGCTGAGCAAAGATAGCTGAGGAGCCAAATAGCAGGACAACCGTAACTGCTATGGAAAGAAATCTATTCATTGTAGTAAAAATTTATGATATGGAAAAAAGTTGTTGTAAAAATATTGGGTAAAAGTAATAAAAAATTGCTTGCTACTTTGTCTAAACCCTGTCAAAACACTAACCTTATGCAAAATGTTCTTTTTATAAAGTCAAATGCCTCAGATGGAAGGGCGCCTTAAAAACCAATTTAATTAACGCACTTTTTAATTAACAGTTCAATTTTCCTGCCTTCATTTTGCATGCCCGTTCCAATTTCCTGAAATAATATGAGAGATAATCGTTTTCTAAAAAGATATTGAAATAGCGGGTAAGTGCTTCGATAGGTTCAGCCTGCTTGCCGTGCGCAGTGAGGCAGGCGTAAATTGAGTTGATTAAGTTATTAACAACTCAACAACTTTTCAAATCCGTAACCCCGACAGGTCGGGACAGGATTAGCAAATCCGCAAATTAACAAATTGACAAATTCGCAACTTTCCATCCTCACCACGCTAATGATTTACAATTCATTTTCCTACTTTTGCAGCAAAAAATAACGGACAACGTAAACCCGCTAAGCAATTTTCAAAAAAATTAAAAAAATCAAACCTAAAATTAATTATGAGTAAAGTAACCGTAATAGGAGCTGGAAATGTTGGCGCTACCGTCGCGAATGTACTGGCTCACAAAGACCTCGTAAACGAGATCGTTTTGCTCGACATCGTAGGCGACCTGGCCAAAGGCAAAGCGCTCGATAGCTGGCAGCAGGCGCCGATCGATTATTACAGCACACGGCTCACCGGCACAGACAACTACGAAGCTACCGCCGGTTCTGATATCGTGGTCATCACCGCCGGCATTCCCCGAAAACCCGGAATGAGCCGCGACGATTTGATCTCCACCAATGCCAAGATCGTTTCCACCGTCACCGAATCGATCATGAAATACTCCAAAAACCCGATCATCATCGTGGTCTCCAATCCTTTGGATGTGATGACCTATGCCGCTTACAAAGTATCCGGCCTCGATTCAAGCCGCGTTTTCGGAATGGCAGGTATCCTCGACACCGCCCGCTACCGCGCTTTCCTCGCTGAAGCGCTCAACGTTTCGCCAAAAGATATTCAGGCGGTTTTGATGGGCGGGCATGGCGACACGATGGTTCCGCTGCCGCGCTACACCACGGTTTCCGGTATTCCGGTGCTGGAAATGATCGATGCAAACAAACTCAACGCCATCGTGGAAAGAACAAAATCCGGAGGCGGTGAACTGGTGAAGCTCATGGGCACCTCCGCCTGGTACGCTCCCGGCGCTGCTGCTGCCCAGATGGTGGAATCTATCCTGCGCGACGAAAACCGCATTTTCCCCTGTTGTGTTAAGCTGACCGGTCAGTACGGCCTCAAAGACATTTACCTCGGCGTTCCCGTGAAGCTCGGCAAGGATGGTATTACCGAATTGATCGAACTCAAGCTCAATGCCGATGAAATGAAATTGCTCCACGATTCTGCCGGAGCCGTGCGGGAAGTGATGGAAGTGTATGACGGGATGACTGCGGTTTGAGGTTTTTATCAACAAAACATTAATCGAAGATTTTGTAAGCATTCTGCCTTTGTAGGGTGCTTTTTTTTTGGGAACACCACTATTCTTTAAAATCAATTATATCTTTTCCCCAAAAAACCTTTAGATTGGAATATTGTTAAAAACTTTTGACAGACAAAAAAACTTATCCAATCCCGGCAAATGATCGCAACCATAGATACCGCTGTTATAAAAAAAATGATGACCAACAAAGGGGAAAACCTGTATGCTTTGTCTGAAAAAAAGCCCGTCCTGTTAGTTTTTCTGAGGCATTTCGGTTGTGTATTTTGCAAAGAAGCCCTTAGCGATCTGGCTGAAAAAAGGCAGGAGTTTGAAAACAACGGCATGCAGTTGGTCTTCGTTCACATGGCTGAAAATGGCCTTGCCGAGGAGTATTTTTCAACCTACCACCTTGAAGGCGTTTCACACATCAGCGACCCGATGGTCAAGTATTATGAAACTTTCAAACTGACAAAGGGAACCTTCCGGCAATTGTACGGCCTGAGTACCTGGATCCGTGGTTATTCCCTCAAAAAAGAGGGGCACAATCTGGAGATAGCCAAACACCTCGGAGATTCGACACAGATGCCTGGATTATTTCTCATCCGCAACGGGGAGATCATCGAACAGTTTATACACAAGGTCGCTTCCGACCGCCCGGATTATGACAAATTCCTTAATTTTGCTGTAAAGGTTTAATAATCATGAGTTATAAATTATGAGCTAAAAGTTATGAGCTAAAAGTTATGCCCCATAACCCATAGCTTTTAACCTATAACAAAACACCACAAACCCCGAACCTGTCTGACGCCAGGCAGGCTAGAAACCAGAAACCTGCCTGACGTCAGGCAGGCTACAAACCAGAAACTAACAAAAATGCTAGGATTCCGATTTTCAGAATACATTCCCGGCGAGGGCGCCGGCGCTACCTTTGAAAAACTGCTGAAGATTTTCCAGGAGTTGCTGCTCCATACTTCGGGCGACGTGGCGGAGGCGCTGAGCTGGATGACGGAGTTGGACAAAGAGTACAAGCTCACGGACGAAAATTACGGGATCGCCGATTTTATCCAGGACCTGATCGACAAGGGGTACCTTCGCCAAGACGATCCGGAAAACCCGGGATTCAGCCCAACGGCCAAGCTGGAAATCTCCATGCGACAAAAAGCTTTGGATGATATCTTCGATCAATTGAAAAAATCGAAACGCGGCAATCATAACACCAAACAGGCCGGCGAAGGCGACGAATTCACTTCCGACAAACGGCCTTATGAATTTGGCGACAGCATCGAAAATATCGCCGTTTCGGATTCCCTTCGCAACGCGCAGATCAATCACGGCATCGATTATTTCCAACTCAACCACAATGACCTGGAGGTTTATGAAACCTATTACCAAAGCCAGATGAGCACGGTGTTGATGATCGATATTTCGCATTCCATGATCCTGTATGGCGAAGACCGCATCACGCCCGCCAAAAAAGTGGCGATGGCTTTGTCGGAACTGATCACTACCCGTTACCCAAAAGATACACTCGATATCATCGTTTTTGGTGACGATGCCTGGCCGATCGAGATCAAAGACCTTCCGTATCTGCAGGTTGGCCCTTATCACACCAATACCGTTGCAGGGCTGGAACTGGCCATGGATCTGCTCCGCCGCCGTCGCAATCCCAACAAGCAGATATTCATGATCACCGACGGCAAACCGACCTGTATAAAAAAAGGAAAAAACTATTACAAAAACAGTTTCGGGTTGGATAGGAAGATCGTCAACCGGACACTCAACCTCGCTACCCGTTGCAGGAAGATCGACATCCCGATCACCACATTTATGATCGCCCGCGATCCTTACCTGGTGCGTTTCGTCGATCAATTCACCAAAGCCAACAACGGTAAAGCCTTTTACAGCAATCTCCAGGGGCTGGGCGAGTTTATTTTCTGGGATTATAAAAACAACAAAAGGCGAAGAGGGCGTTGAAAAGTTTTTCCCGGATCCAATCGTTTCGCAACTTTAACCGCCTCTTAACCCCTGGTTTTCCAACCCTTGCAATTTCCCTTTGCAAGGCTTCGTTTTCAAACAAAAATTTATGCTATTTCAGATCAGACCCATGCTTTCTATGAAAAAACTGTTTCTTCCCCTTGTATTTTATTTCCTGGCAACGGGCGCTCCGGCGCAAACCGAAATCGGGATGATATCACCTCCGGCCATTGATTCATTAGATAAATATGAAGACACGCTGGCTTTCCTTGCTTTCCTTATCGTAAATGATTCATTGGAGGAAAATCGCTTTGGCGCGGTCAAAAAATTTATTCCGACTTTGGTTCAGGCATTGAAACTGGAAAATTCCTTCCACTATCCTTTCGAAAGGTTGAGGTCGGTTTCGATACAATATCCCGCTGACAGTACCTTCCGGGTATTCACCTGGCAACTCTACGTCGATGAAAACGATTACCGTTACTACGGCGCGATCCAGATGAATACGCCTGATCTGAAATTGTTTCCACTGCGCGACCGCTCGCACGAAATTGAGGATATTCACAACGAGATTTATACACCTGACAAGTGGTACGGCGCTGTTTATTACAACCTCAAAGAATTCGATACGCCTGAAGGCAAAAAATACCTGTTGTTCGGTTTCGACGGGTATAGTTTTCACACCAAAAGAAAACTGGTCGATGTGTTGAGTTTTCAGGATGGTGAACCGGTCTTTGGCGCCCCGGTTTTTGTTTCTGTGGATAAGGACCATCCGCATCAACCCAAAAACCGCATTGTGCTGACATACAGCGCCGCCGCTTCTATCAAGCTCAATTATGATCCTCATCTGGATATCATCATCTTCGATCATTTGATCACGGGTATGAGCGAAGTGCCGGGGCAGGGGCCTACCAACCTGCCCGATGGAAGCTACGAAGGTTACCGGTTGAACAACGGGCAATGGGAGTATGTCAGCAAAGTCTTTCACCACGTTTATGATACTGCTCCCCGCGAAGAGCCGGTATTCGACGATCGGGTCAAAAAAGATATTTTTGGTAAAAAGGAAAAGGCCAGATCAGGCAATTAAGCTCCGAATAGAACCTGGTCAAACAATCCGAATCCGAAAACGTTTTGCATTTTAACCAATATCCCTCCCCATCCGGAAGCGATCTTTCCCACGATTGTACATACAACCTTTTAAGTTGTTGTTTTGAATTTGCATCGACCTTGTTTTTACAATGGGAGTGTAGCAATTTTTAAAAATTATAATGTTTTAAATTGACAAAATACTTATACGACTTCCTTTTTGTCAAAAGTCTTTATAACTTGCAGTATCCCCTCGCGTTTTAAAATTTTATCCCCTTACAAAACAGGAAACGAAACCGAACAATGAGATTTTTCATAATTTCTCTGTGCCTTTCTTTTGTCACTTCGAATACCTCCGCACAACATTTCGAGTTGGGAGCATCGCTGGGCGGCTCAAACTATCTAGGCGACCTCACCCCTTCGGGTCTTTGGACCAGCCTTGGGGATACCCATCCATTTGCCGGCGTTTTTGTAAAATACAACCTGCTTGGCTGGGTAGCTTTTAAAGGCGGGGTGAATTACGGACAAATATCCGCTACCGATGCAAAAGCGGCATTCGGCAGCCAGCGGGTTTACCGGAACCTACATTTTCGTTCCAATATTTATGAAGTTGCTTTGACTATGGAGGTCAACGTTTTGCGCTACCAAGCCTTCAACCTTCGGCGGCCTTTTTCCCCCTTTATTTTTGGTGGCATCGCCATTTTCAAATTCAATCCCCAGACGAAATTCAACGGCAAATGGTACGACTTGCAGCCGCTCGGAACGGAAGGGCAGGGTATGAACGGTTATCCAACAAAATATAATCTAACCCAAATGTCTATCCCGTTGGGTTTCGGTATCAAGTTTACGCGAAATGATCTTTGGAACCTGAGCTTTGAATTCGGAATGCGAAAAACCTTCACCGATTACCTCGACGATGTAAGCCGTTCATACCCTGATCTGGCAGAATTGTCGCATTCCAATGGCGCATTGGCCGCTGAATTGTCCTGGCGGACTGATGAACTGATGCCCGATGCCGATCCGCCCTCAGTAGGTAGTGGCAGGGGTGACCGCAAAGACCTCGATTGGTATATTTTCACCGGCTTTTCCTGTTCTTACAATTTTTTCGGAAACCATTACCTCGAAACCCGACGGGAAAAGGTAAGGGTCAGATGTGCATTTTTTGATTGACGGTCAATGAACCCGGTCGCCTCTCAGGCTCATGTTTTCCAGGATTCCGGCTTCGTATTCAAGATATTCCTGCCAGCGGACTTTCACTTGTTCTTCATCGCCATAATGTTTGGCAAGGTCTATAAACAGGCGGTAGTGGCCTGCTTCCGAAACCATGAATTTGTGGTAAAATTCTTTGAGATCATCATCGCTGATGTGCAGGGATAGCAGCCGGAAGCGTTCACAACTCCTGGCTTCGATCAGGGCGCAAACCAGCAGCCGCTCCACCAACTGATCTTCTTTTTTACCACCTTTTTTCTGGAATTTGAGCAATTCATTGACGTATTCGTCCTTTCTTTGGCGTCCCAGTTCCAGCTTTCTTTTTTCCATTTCCTGCAACACCATGCGGAAGTGCCCCCATTCTTCGGTAACTATCGGGGCAAGCTGCTTCACCATTTCAATTTTTTCGGGATATTGCTGGATCAGGGAGATACAGGATGAAGCGGCTTTCTGTTCACACCAGGCGTGATCCGTGAGGATCTCTCCGAGGTCTTTTTCCGCTAAATTCACCCATCTGGGATCTGTAGGTAGTTTTAAACCGAGCATTTTTTATAGTTTCTGGTTTGTAGCCTGCCTGACGTCAGGCAGGTTTCTAGTTTCTAGTTCAGAGTTTGACTGTGGTTCGTAGTTCGTAGTTTTTCCTGCCATGGGAAACAAGTTGTGAAGCCTGCCTGGCGGCAGACAGGTTGGAAAGATGTAGAGTCGCCAAATAACTTAATCAACTTAATCAACTCAGTAACTCAATCAGCCTGTAACTATTTATATTATAACCCCTCTTTCAACTGACATCTGTTCTCTGACATCTGCAAACTCACTCATAAAGACAATTAAGCTGGTTGGTAAAAAAATCGACGTTGTGTACTTCGTAATCTTCGTAACCTGAACTCCAGATCATTCGGATCTTGTCGATCTCGCTTTTTCGCAAGCTTTTTTCATTTCCTGAGCTGATGATGTATTGCGCAAAATAAGTCACCGAGCGATCCAACTCATTGATGACTCCCACATCGGTTTTGTTGTTGAAAAGTTTGATATTGTCGTTGTTGAGCAGTTTTATATTGAGGATGCTGCCTTTTTCGATCATTCCGTAGTCGCGTTGGGCATTTTCATTGGCAATTTTTATCTCCAGCGACAAATAGGTGTAGCCTCCCGACAATGACGAAAGATAAGCCTGGCAAGTGATGTAGTGCCGGTCTTTAAAGAAAGGGCGCATTTCTTCGGCATTGTGGGAAAAGAGTCATTCTGTGGCAACTTCGCGTCTGTTTTTACTGCTGAATTCATCGATGTCGTCGAAGGTAAGGTTGCATTTTCTGGGAGGCGGGTAGCGCATCACATCGTCTTTCGGGCTGAAAGTGGCAAACACTTTTTTATCTTCAGTTCTGGGAGGCAACCCGGCCTGTGGTGTTGGCGAGGTCGTTGTCTGTCTGGCGGAATCGCCCGAGTTGTTGACGATCAATTGATAAATTTCATCATCGCTCAATTTGGATTTTTCTTCCACGTTTTCGGAAGCAGTTTGGGCATAATGCAGGTCTTCGCGGGATTTGCGTTCCAGTTCTTCGGCTTCTTTCAGGCGGAGCTTTATGGCGTTGATCTCTGCTTTGGAAGCTTTTCCGGTTTTCGACACTTCTTCAAGCTCTTCTTCAATGAGTACGCGGTCGAACTGTGCGGATTCGTAGTTTCGCTGTGCGGCTTTTTCTTCGGCATAAGCCCTTTCGGTAGCCTGGATCAGTTCTTCCCGGTATTTTTTGATCTGTTCTTCGCGCTCCTTTTCCGATTCGGCAGCCATTTTTTCATTTTCAATTTCACTGCCGAGCCTGGCATCAAAGTAACGCCAGGAACCATCCGGGTACAGAATGATTTTTTCACCGTTTTTGTTGGTGGTAATTACCTGAGCCTGTGCAGGCGCTGTTGACAAAAGTGCCAACACGGTTAAAAGAAGAGGAAAAATATTTCTAAATTGCGACATTGATTCCGGTTGATGTGGTAATGTGGTAATGTGCTAATGTGCTAATGTGCTAATGTGCTAATGTGGTAATTTGGTAATTTGTATTATGTTGTCCGGTGTCTATGGTCTAAAATCTATTAGTCTAAAGTCTGATACCATCGTTTTTCTGCACAAAATTAAGCAAAACTATAATATTTTCTATGCTCATTTTTAACGCTTGCACAATATGAACAAACTTACGCCGCTTTTGCTCATTGCCGCATTTTTCCTGAATGCCTGTGAATTCCTCGACAACAACTCTCCAGGTGCCGTTCAGTTTAAGAAAATACCGTTTTCTTATCCTGTTTCGAAAAAAGACACTACGGTCAAAGATAATTATCACGGCGTGGTGGTTGCCGATCCGTATCGCTGGCTGGAAAATGAAAACGCCGTGGAAACCAAAAACTGGATCAAGACACAAAACCAAACTACTTTTTCATACCTCGAACAAATCCCTTTTCGGGACAATATAGAACAGAGATTGCAAAAGATCTGGAATTTCGAAAGGTATTCCACGCCTATTAAAAAAGGAGAGAAATACTATTTTTTCAAAAACGACGGTTTGCAAAATCAAAGCGTGCTGTACGTTCAGGAAACTCTGGTCAGCGAACCCAAAGCCATCCTTGATCCCAACACCTTTTCCGAAGATGGAACCGCTTCCATCGGCGGCTTTGCTTTTTCCAACAAAGGCGAGTACCTCGCTTATGAAATCTCGGAAGGCGGCTCCGACTGGCGTACCATCCGCATCCTTGACCTCAAAACCAACAGTATCCTGGATGAACAATTGAAGTGGGTCAAGTTTTCAAACATCGCCTGGTTTCAATCCGGCTTTTTTTACAGCAGGTACCCGGAGGTCGCCGAAAACAATCCGTTGAGCAAAAGGAATGAATTCCACCAGGTTTATTACCACAAGCTGGGTACTCCGCAGTCGGAGGACGAATTGGTGTTTGCAGACCGCAGTTTCCCGGATCGCGGATTTATTGCCCGCACCACTGAAGATGAACGCTACCTCGTGGTGAGCGTTTGGGAATCCACAAACGGCAACGCGCTGTATGTCAAAGATCTTTCTGTACAAAACAGCGATTTTATTCCTATCGTCGAAACCTTCGACGCCGATTTTCAACTTGTCGATGTCATCAACAACCGACTGCTGGTGCTGACCAATCACAAAGCAAACAACAACCGTTTGATCGCCATCAGCCCCGATCATCCGCTCAAAGGATTTTGGGAAACTATCCTTCAGGAAACCGACGACAAACTATCGGCAGCCCAAGTCATCGGCGGAAAGATCGTTGCCACCTATCTCCACAATGCATCCAGCAAGGTCAGGGTGTTTGACACAAAAGGCAATTTCCAATTTGAAGTGGAGTTGCCTCAGATCGGAACGGTAGAGGATTTTCGTGGAAAAAAAGAAGAACCGGTGGCGTTTTATTCTTTTACTTCCATCACCCGCCCTTCCACGATCTATTCCTTAAACCTGGAAACCCGCGAAAACAAGGTTTTCAAAAAACCGAAAATTGATTTTGATCCCGAAAAATTTGAAACCCGTCAGGTTTGGTACGAAAGCTATGACGGAACGAAAATCCCCATGTTTGTCACCCACAAAAAAGGATTGACCCTCGACGGCAAGCGCCCGACGCTGCTTTACGGATATGGCGGATTTGACGTCAGCATTTTGCCGCGATTCAACATGACGCGGGTCAACCTGGCTCCTGTGTTCCTGGAAAACGACGGCGTTTTTGCTGTGGCCAATATCCGGGGTGGGGGAGAGTTTGGCAAAAAATGGTACGAAGCCGGAACCTTGGAAAGGAAGCAAAACGTGTTCAACGATTTTCAGGCTGCTGCCGAATTCCTGATCGACCAGCGATACACTTCCTCCGAAAAACTCGCCATCTTTGGCCGCTCCAACGGCGGACTGCTCGTAGGTGCCTGCCTGACGCAACGCCCCGATCTGTTCAAAGTAGCATTGCCTGCCGTGGGGGTGCTCGATATGCTTCGCTACGACAAATTTACCATAGGAAGGGCATGGGCAACGAATTATGGTTTGAGTGAAAATGAAAAAGAATTCGATTACCTGTACGCTTATTCGCCTTTGCATAATGTAAAGCCTGCCAAATATCCCGCTACATTTATCACCACTGCCGACCACGATGACCGCGTGGTACCGGCTCACTCTTTCAAATTTGCGGCGACGCTCCAGGAAAATCAGCAAGGTGACAATCCCGTTTTTATCAGGATCGAGACCAGCGCGGGGCATGGAGCCGGCAAACCCGTTTCGAAAACCATTGAAGAAGCTGCCGATATTCTTAGCTTTACATTTTATAACTTGGGTGAAAATGTGTTGTACAACTACAAAATACCGGAATAAAGAAATTAGAACAGCGAATGGTGCCATGGTTTGAAATCGGGTTTCTCCCTATCCGCATCTGGGATATCCTCGATATTGT
The DNA here is from genome assembly GCA_964551455.1 of uncultured Saprospiraceae bacterium. Taxonomy (GTDB): domain Bacteria; phylum Bacteroidota; class Bacteroidia; order Chitinophagales; family Saprospiraceae; genus JAHDHW01. The sequence continues at coordinate 33,119 of CAZKDA010000001.1, read as the reverse complement.
GATCGTAGGTTTTCTCATCTACCAGATCTATAAATTGTTGAGGGGCAGCGTGGCTTTCAATATTTTTATTGGCGTCATCCTGGTTTACGTGCTGTTCTGGCTGGTGAATATGCTCAAGATGGATTTGCTCTCCTCGCTGCTCGGACAATTCGTAAGCATTGGGGTTTTGATGTTGCTGATCATATTTCAGCCGGAAGTACGTCGTTTTTTGCTGATACTCGGCAACAGTACCTTGCGGCAAAGGTCGAATTTTTTCAACCGCATCTTCTCCGGAAGGTTGAATATTTTTGAAGGAAACGTGCTTCCGCAAAACGCCGTGGAACTCAACAAAGCCATACTCCGCATGAGCCGTTCGAAAACCGGGGCGCTCATCGTTTTTGCCAATAACACCAACCTCGAATATTTCAGCAACTCCGGAGTGCAACTCGACGCCCGGATCTCGCAACCCCTGATCGAAAGCATTTTCAATAAAGAAAGCCCCCTGCACGACGGGGCGGTCATTATTTCAAGCAATAAAATTTATGCAGCCAGTTGTATTTTGCCTTTGTCAACAAATCCCGATCTGCCCAAGAGCGCGGGCTTGAGGCACAGGGCAGCGGTTGGCGTTACCGAAAATACCAATGTTGTAGCTTTCGTGGTGTCCGAAGAAACCGGCGCCATTTCTTACGCTGCCGGCGGAAAACTGGAACGCCGGATTTCGGAAGATCAACTGGAAAAGCTATTGAACGAGCAGGTAAATAACGGACTGGATTGAAGTTATGAATGTCGGAGCGAATCCCGCTTTTTCTCGAAAAAGCGGGACGATGCAATCGGGAATGAGCAATGAATAACTTGTTTTGCAAAGGAAAGATGAATAAACAAAGTCGTGTTTTGTGTAAAAATTTATAATTTTCTTAAAAAGTTAATAATCAATGATCTACAAACTAATTCACGCAAAGGCGCCAAGTCGTCAAGGGTTAAGTTTAAATGCTTTGCATCCTCTGCGGCTTCGGGTGAGAAAAAAATGCCGAAGTATAATAATTTTCAACTTGTGTTAATTTACTTTTGAACCTCCTATTTTTTTTATAAAAACAAAAAGAACAATCGATGAAAAAAACACAGGATTATATTCAGAAAAATAAAGACCGCTTTTTGTCCGAATTGCTCGACCTGCTCCGTATCCCTTCAGTGAGCGCCGACCCGGCTTACAAAAAAGATGTGCTTAAAACTGCCAAAGCCGTTGTCAGTTCATTGAAAAAAGCAGGCGCCGAAAATGTCGAGTTGTATCCAACCAAAGGTCACCCCATCGTGTATGGTGAAAAGGTCGTGGACAAATCCCTGCCTACCGTGCTGGTTTACGGTCATTATGACGTACAGCCACCCGATCCGTTGAACCTTTGGAATTCACCGCCCTTCGAGCCTGTCATCAAAAAAACGGCAACACATCCCGAGGGCGCTATATATGCACGAGGCGCCTGCGACGACAAAGGCCAGGTGTTCATGCACGTCAAGGCTTTTGAAGCTATGGTGAAATCAAAATCACTGGCTTGCAATGTGAAATTTATGATCGAAGGAGAGGAAGAAGTTGGTTCGGCTCATCTGGGCGATTTTTGCGTAAAGCACAAAAAGAAACTGGCCTGCGACGTGATCCTGATCTCCGATACCTCCATGATCAGCAACTCCACGCCCTCCATTACCACCGGGTTGCGGGGGCTGAGTTACGTGGAAGTTGAGGTCACAGGCCCCGACCGAGATCTTCACTCCGGCGTTTATGGCGGAGCGGTCGCCAATCCGGCCAATATCCTTTCCAGGATGATCGCTTCCTTGCACGACAAGAAAAACCGGATCACGATCCCCGGATTTTACGACGATGTGGAGACCGTGAATAAAAAAGAAAGGACAGCTATGAACAAGGCTCCGTTCAGCCTGGGGAATTATAAAAAAGACTTGAAGATCGCCGACATTTACGGAGAAGATGGGTACACCACGCTGGAGCGGACATCGATCCGCCCGACGCTGGATGTAAACGGCATCTGGGGAGGCTACACCGGAGAAGGCTCCAAAACGGTTTTGCCGGCAAAGGCTTATGCAAAGATCAGCATGCGCCTGGTGCCTCACCAGAATCATCAAAAGATCACCAAACTTTTTACCGATCATTTTAAAAGTATTGCTCCGGCGGGCGTAAAGGTCAAAGTCACGCCGCACCACGGCGGAGAACCTTACGTGACGCCGACCGATTCGATAGAATACCAGGCCGCGCATCTGGCTTTGAAAGCCACGTTTGGAAAAGAGCCTATCCCGCAGCGTTCCGGCGGCAGTATCCCGATCGTCGCCCTGTTTGAAAAAGTGCTGGGAGTGAAAACCGTTTTGATGGGTTTCGGCCTCGATTCCGATAGCATCCATTCGCCCAACGAGCATTTCGGAGTGTTCAATTATTACAAAGGGATCGAAACCATTCCGTATTTTTTTCAATATTATGCGGAATTGAAAAAAGGCTGAAATAGTTGAAAAAACGATGTGAGTGAAACTCTGCCGGTCGCAATATAGAATCTGAAGTTCATAAAGGTTGAACACTCTAATATGCTGTTGATGAGCGGAATATCGAAAGAGGACACAAACCCGCCCGCCTGACGCGCCCGCCCGCATGAAGCAGTCGGGCGGGGTCGGGCGGGTTAACACGAACCTGTCCCGATTCGTCGGGGTTACGCGAATTAAATATTGAAAAAAGGCTTTACAATAATTTGTGAAACCTGCCACGCCAATAGTGTGGTTTGTGGAAACCCGCCCGCATGATGCAGTCGGGCGGGTCTGTGTCAAAAACCAAAACAGGTTTTTCTAACAACATTTTCGTACGTTTACCCTGGTGTCCGGACAAAAAGGATTGGCGCTTGGTCATAATTTCTTACCTTTGCGGCTTTTAAAATCATAAAACCAAAATTCATGGAGCGATTTAGCTATAGTTTAGGAGTCATATTAGCGAAAAATTTGTCTAATCAGGGTATCGACAATTTCAACGCCGCAGACCTCGCAGCAGGTTTGGAAGACGTTGTTAAAAATAATGATTTGAAGATCTCTGTTGAAGAAGCAGACCAGATTGTACAAAATTTTTTAAAAGTCAATGCTTCTCAAAAGTATCAATCTAACATAGAGGCGGGCGCCAGATTTTTATCGGAAAACGCCAAACGTTCGGAAGTGACTGAACTGGAGAGCGGCCTGCAATACGAAGTGTTGAGAGAAGGCGAAGGGCCGAAACCACAACCGACCGACCGCGTAACCACGCATTATCACGGGACCCTGATCGACGGAACCGTTTTCGACAGCTCCGTGCAACGCGGCGAGCCGGCCACCTTCCCCGTCAACGGTGTCATAGCCGGCTGGGTGGAGGCTTTGCAACTGATGAAGCAAGGTGCCAAATACAGGCTGTTTGTTCCGCATAACCTGGCTTACGGAGATCAGGGCGCCGGAAATGTCATCAAGCCGTTTTCCACCCTGATCTTCGACGTGGAGCTGCTTCAGGTGCATTGAGGGGATGATTTGTTAATGGGGTAATTAGCTGATGTGGTAATAACACCTTCGGCGCCACAAGTTATGTAATACCGCTTGCAGCCTGCCTGTGTGCCACGGCATACAGGCGGCACACGTTCGTTGATCTGGTATTCCCGATTTCATCGTCCCGTTTTTTCGAGAAAAAGCGGGATACGATGTGGTATTTTGATTTACCGTTCACCGTTCACCGTTCACTGTTCACCGTTCACTCATTCACCCCATTACGCATGCGAATAGACATCATCACAGTTTTGCCGGAGCTACTGGAAAGCCCGCTCGGACATTCCATCATGAAACGTGCGCAGGAAAGGGGCTTGCTGGAAGTGTTCGTGCATGATCTCCGGGAATTTGGTTTGGGGAAACACCGGCAGGTGGATGATTATCAATACGGAGGCGGCGCGGGAATGTTGATGATGGTGGAACCGCTGGCAAAATGTATCGATCATCTCAAAGCCCAGCGGCAATATGACGAGATCATTTTTATGACCCCCGATGGCGCCACGTTGAAACAATCCCTCGCCAACCGGCTTTCTCTCAAAGAAAATTTGCTGATCCTTTGCGGCCACTACAAAGGCATCGACGAACGCATCCGCGAGCATTACATCACTCTGGAGATCAGCATCGGTGATTTTGTATTGTCTGGCGGAGAGCTCCCCGCTGCCGTCCTTGTCGATGCCATCGGAAGGCTCATCCCCGGTGTGCTGAACGACGAAACTTCCGCTCTTTTAGATTCTTTCCAGGATAACCTGCTCGCCCCTCCCGTTTACTCCCGCCCCGCAGATTTCAAGGGCTGGAAAATCCCCGATGTGCTGCTCAGCGGCCACGAGCAAAAGATCGAGGAATGGCGCTACGAACAGGCGCTCAAACGAACGAAGGAGCGTAGGCCGGATTTGTTGGAGTGAAGCGGAAAAAAAGTTGTTTAGGTTATTAAGTTACAACCTTATTCAGTAATGGGTCAACACTCAAACTAGCATCCAGCAACCGTAAACTAAACCTGAGTTATGGATTCGAAAACTCTTACGCCCTTTCAGGGCTTGCTTTTTCTTTACTTCGTTGCAAAGGGCGATGCCCTTTCCTTTTAATTGTGCCCTTTCAGGGCTTGTCTTACATTTGAATTTTATGCCAATCCGTCACGCTCCTAATAGTGTAAAGGGATCGCACAACTTCCTAAAGCCAAACTTTTAGATTTGACATGATCCATAACTCACGTTAAACTAGCAACTTTCCGACTTCCCAACTTTCCGACTTCACGACTTTCCAGCTTTTCTTTTCGTGGCTTATTGCTTGATTATTTTCCCGGAGGCAATTGTCCGGCCATCCCCATCGCAAAGCCTCAAAAAATAATTCCCTTTTGGCAATTCCGGTTTTTCAATGATGATCTGCCGGCGGGATTCGACGAGGTAGGTTTGAAGGATTTGTCCGTTTAGCCCGATCAATTGCAGGGAATGACCGTTTTTAAAATCGCTCAGATCGACGGTGGCACGATTGGAAAAGGGATGCGGAGTGATCTTCAGGGTTTGGATGTGATCCGGCTGCGGTTCGATGATGCGCACCCAGTCGTCGGGGACAAGCTCGATGACCAGTGCGATACTGTCTCCGCCATTCATGTCGAGCGGGGTGGTTTTGGCGATATAGCCTGCTTTTGCGGCAGCCAGATGATAAACGCCCGGCAACGATCCCCATTTGAATTTTGCGTCGGGATCCTGGAGCAGGGTATCCTGCGATTCAAGGATGATGAGTTCGACTTCCGTTAAAATATCTCCCGTGATACTGTCTTTCACAATGCCATAGATCCTGGCGGCTTGTGTATTGTTGAAGGTCCAGACATACAGTCCGTCTTCGCGGTTGCCACCGATAATTTTCCCGGAAGGGTAGAAGGGGCAGGCAGACCAAAGGCCGGAGAAGCCGCCACTCGGCCCTTCGTAAGTGTCGTAATATCCTACCTCGACCGGCAGTTCGGGATCGGCGATATCCAGCACGCGGAGGCCTTCCGTGTTGTGGCTCATAAAACAAAATTCGCTGCGGATGTAGGGATTGTGCACCAGGCTCAAGGGGTTGGCGGTATATCGGGCAACTTCATAAATATTTCCAAGGTCTTCGATATTGTAGATCCTTGCGGGCAGGCCGTCCTGTTCGCTGCACACCACAAGGAAGCGGTTGTCTTCCGTCACCCAGCAGCTATGCGTGAATCCTGTGGGGTCATCGATCTGGCCGATCAGTACCGGATTGTTTTTATCGGAAATATCAAGGATGTCAACAAAGCCATCGTAAATGGCGCAGGCAAACAGCAGGTCGTTTTTTACATGGCAATCATGGATGTAATATCCGGGTTGATACAAACCCACCTCAATCGGGTTTGCGGGATCGGAAACATCCAGGATGTGAACGCCCTGCGTCGTAGAGGTTCCATTGATATAGACATACGCTGAGTCGGAATACACATCGCGTTGGATGATATGTCCGGTAGTAAAGGTTTCGGTGTATGTCGTCAGCAAATGCAGGCTGTCGGGGAGGTATTGCAGATCGATCACCTGCATCCCCACATTGGGGTTGATTGTAACATCCGTGGTGGAGTAGGCATAATGTCCGATCACCGTGATCTCCCGCCAGTTGGACTCCGGGCCGGGGATAAAACCTACTTCTTCGATCTGCAACTGGTCGTCGATGGTATATGCCGCAACACCCGTCCGTGCTCCAAGTAAAGCGTATTCATTTCCTTCCGCATCGATGTAAGCCCAGCTTCCGGAGTAGCGGATGTCTCCCCGGTTGTATTGTCCGAAGAGTTCCACGTTCAGCGCGTCCTGCGCCTGGCAAAAGGTTGTAAGTATGATGGTAATGATAAGGGATAGGTGTTTTGAAAGCATGGTTGTGGTTTGTGGTTTGTAGTTCAGAGTTCGTAGTTTGTGGTTTTCGGTATCGGGTATCAGGTATCAGGTATCAGGTATCAGGTATCAGGTATCAGGTATCTGAAATCTAAAATCTGATGTCTTGTTGTCTGATGTCTGATGTCTGGACTCTGAAATCTAAAATCTAAAATCCGACATTTTTAGCTTTGGAAAGCATCGATGAATAAATATTTTGCATAAAGCGAACAAAATATATGGTATTCCGTACCTTAATCCATGTTAAAAAACGGCAAATTACAGGATTTGTCAGGCGATGGTCAGATTGTTACTTTATAATAAAAACAAACTGATTTCCGGGATGAAAAACGGGACCATAACAAACATCCGCTGACAAAATTTTACTGCAACATGCAAAAAGTTCATTGAAAACATAAGGAGTCATAGTCAATTGAAATCATGGCTGGAAACGCGTAAAAGCTGTTGAAGATTAATGTTCGACAGGTGTTACGATAAAGGTCAAATTACAAACCTTAACCATACTTGTTTTTAAAAATAGGAATGTTTTTATAAAATATTTTGAATTTATTTTTTACCTTTAGCTCCGGTTTTGAGAAAATGTGAAATCAAGCTCAACACCATCGAAGAATAATCAAAATTGTATCGCTAAGAAAAATGGCGTTGCAAAAATTATGAGACAAACGCTTAAAGCATTAATTTTGCATAAAGAAATACCATTCTGTTAAATGAAAGGTATGTTAATCCAGTCACCTTATCTTTTGAATCTCTAAACTCAAGCATTGCCTCGATCGCTTAACAAATTGAAAGGGATTCCGGCAATTGTATCTTTTAACATTTCCAATTGAATCTCTGACTTGTATTTAATGAAGGCTATGGTCTTTGTTAAATTTTTAAACCGGTTATCTTTGTTGTTCCCTTTAGTTTTAAATGCCATTGAATGAGCATTTGATATGATGATGACAACAAGAGACACGGGAAAAATGGAAAAACCGGTTTTGGTCTGAATACCGGTTTTGCTGTCTAAAGGAAAGTTGTGATCAAGTGATCCGTGATCCTTTCAGACAAACATTTTATAAGCTGATTTTTATATCCCATGTGGGGAAAATCAATATTTTTCTTAACATCCAAAAACAGAATTATGAATTCCAATTTTACTCACCTGAACAGTAGAACTCACGTCGCGAATTTGCTTCGTTACGGTTTTGGTACATTAAAAGGTGCCGCCTTACTGTGTCTGTTCTTTTCATCGACATTTTTTCACAACGATCTGTTGGCTCAATGTGGTACCATTGTAACACAACCCTCTATTACCTTCAATATTTCCCTTGATGGCGGAGGTATGGCAATTGTGGATGGAACTACACCACAAGTAGCTGCGAATATAGCCCCGTCAGGAGGCTTTCCATGTATTGTCTATGTGTTTTACGAATCAGATGGAACTACCCTGATCGGAGATCATATTGATCTGGATTGTACCGACGAGGGCATACAAACGACCTACGTGGTCAGGATCGCGGAAGATGCAGCTGGAACCAACGCCAGCCTGGATTTTCTCACGATACATGTGACCCCTCTGGATGATGAATTGCCTACATGGGTTACCCCGCCAGGAGCGCTTGATGTAGCGCTGGAATGTGACCAGGTGGATGCCTACGTGGTTTCTATTTTGTCGGTTCCTTTATTGGTGGCACAAGACAATTGCGATCCAAATCCTGTCGTATCGGTTAAGGATGATATGACCATCCCGGGAGCATGCCCGCACGAGTACATCAGGATAATTACCTATACAGCGGTTGACGATGCAGGAAATGTGTCTTTAGACTATACTGTAACGATCACTTCCGATGATACCACCGATCCGGTCTGGGATTCACCCATCGGCTCTTTGGATGTTGTAGTCGATTGCCATGACGGCGCCGGGCTGGCTGCCGCACAAGCAATGGTTCCCATTGCATCAGACAATTGTTCAGATGCAGGTGATATTACAATATTGAAAATTACGGGGATTTATACGGTTGTTGTTGTGTGTACCCAGGAAGGTACGTACACGAATTCTTTTGTGGTAACAGATTCCTGTGGTAACGCGAGTGTGCCATTTATTCAAACCATTACCATTGTTGACAATGATGCTCCGACAAGTACACAGGCAGATATTACGGTTTCAGCATTCGACCCTCCGGATTGTAATGCCGATGTAGACCTGGAACTCACGGCAGCCAATACCACAGACAATTGCGATCCGTTTGCTGCGATCATTATCATGAACGACGGCGGCGGCATAGGCGTTGGCGATGGCATGGCCGATGCCAGCGGTATTTATCCCCTGGGTACCACTACCGTTACGTTCAGTCTTGAGGATGAATGTGGAAACTTTACGCTTCACCTGGTAGATGTTATCGTAGAAGACAACAATCCTCCGGTAATAACTTATGCTGATATCAATCATAGCATGAACACCACTTTCGGGGACTGTTCCAATACTTTCGGTTGGACAAGACCATGGGACGGCGCTCCGGATGCGGAAGATTGCAGTCCTCCGATCACCGTTACCGAAGATATTGCCGGCCCTGATCCATCGGCTATTTTTGGCGCCATCGGCCCGTATGTTCCGGGCACTATGGTGTCGGCGCTTTTCCCTGTGGGTATCACAACCATCACCTATACTTTCGAGGATACCGAAGGTAATTCAGATACCAGAACGGTAACTGTGGAAGTTATCGACAATGAAGACCCGATCGCTGTTTGCCAGGATATTACCGTTCAGCTTGATGGCAACGGAAACGCGAGTATCACTCCGGGCATGGTGGATAACGGAAGCGATGACAACTGCGGAATTGCCACGATGACCGTAGTTCCCAATACCTTTGATTGTAATGATATTGGAGCAAATATGGTAACCCTCACGGTAACTGACCTGCATGGCAATATGCATTCATGTATGGCTACGGTTACTATTGAAGATAATGTCAATCCGACAGCACAATGCCAGAATATCACGGTGCAACTCGATGCAAACGGAAACGCAATCATTACCGCTGCTGACGTGAATAACGGCAGCTCGGATGCCTGCGGGATTGCAAACCTTTCTATTGATGTAAGCGGTTTTGATTGCAGCAACGTCGGTGCGAACAACGTCAACCTGACCGTAGAGGATAACAATGGAAACATTTCAGTGTGTGCTGCCGTGGTAACTGTCGAGGACAATGTTCCGCCGACAGCGATCTGCCAGGACATTACTATTCAACTCGATCAATTCGGTGATGCTTCGATCACTGCCGGCCAGATCAATAACGGCAGCTTCGATATGTGCGGCATCCAATCTGTCAGCGTTACACCAAATACCTTTGGCTGCGGCGATGTAGGTGTGAATGTCGTCACCCTGACCGTAACCGACGTCAATGGCAATCAGTCCACCTGTAATGCCAATGTGACCGTTGAAGACAATGAACCTCCTGTGGCGCAATGCCAGGATATTACGGTGCAGCTTGATGGAAACAACATGGCTACTATCACCGGCGCTGATGTCAACAACGGCAGCACTGACGCCTGCGGGATCGGTTCATTGAATGTAGCGCCAAACTCTTTCGATTGCAGCAATATCGGACCTAATGTCGTTACCTTGACCGTAACTGACAACAATGGCAATCAGTCCACCTGTAATGCCACCGTTACTGTTGTGGATAACGTAGCACCAACGATCACCTGCCCTTCCGGTTCTACGTTGATGACAGACTTTACCAGCGGCTCTTTTAACGGGCAGGTTGCGATTAATGATTTGAACTGTGCAAACCCTTCAGAAGTAGTCATTGATATTAATGTGCCTACAGGTTCATCTATCGTTGATATTAATGTATCAGTAGAAATTGAACATTTATTTGTTGGAGACCTCAGCGGAGAAATAGAATCACCTTCCGGAACAACAATTTTCTTTTTCCACAGGCCTGGATCAAATTCTACTGGAAATTGTGTGAGTAATGCAGGATTCGGATGTTCAGGAGATAATTTGTCTGTAACCTTCGACGATGAAGCTGTTGATCCTTATGGAGACCCTATGACACCGGGTACTTTTGAAGGAACCTGTAATCTTAACCCTGCCATAACAGGTACATTTCAGCCATTGAACCTGTTATCGATTTTTGATGGAGAAAACCCGGAAGGAATGTGGTTGATAAGAATACTTGATAATGCCGGGGGGCAAGTCGGTACTCTTTTATCCGCTACACTCGATATCGAATATCAACACCCTGTAGTCGGCAGTACGATCCCTCGAAATACAGATCCCGGAGTTTGTCATTATACAGCGGTTGGAAATGAGTTCGATCCAACAAACTGGGACGACAACTGTCCACCGGCTTCTATTTCCCACAACTATCCCGTAGCCCCGAATACAAATACACTCGTCGGCGCAGAATTCCCAGTAGGTCAAACCAATGTTACCTGGACGGTAACGGATGGCTCCGGCAACACTTCTACCTGTAATATCGCTATCGTGGTAACTGATAATGAGGATCCTGTTCAAACCAGTGGCCAGGGCGATGGAACAACGATTTCTGCAAATGCCATCGGTTGTACGGCAACTGTAAACTGGATTCCGCCTGATTTCACGGATAACTGCCCGCCGGTAGTCGTGGTCAGCAATTTTGCACCAGGATTCAGTTTCCCCGTTGGTGTGACGACTGTGGTTTATACAGCCACTGATGCGAACAACAACAGCACCGTGGTTTCATTCAATGTGGAAGTGAACGACAATACGCCACCGGTTGCAGGTTGCCAGCCTGTACCGCTCAATCTTTTCCTCGATGCAAATGGAGAGGTCACACTCGATGCTTTTGACGTCAACCTGGGAAGTATGGACAACTGTGGAAATATCATCCTGTCGATATCCGTTGACGGCAGTCCATTTGCTCCGGATTATACCTTTAACTGTCTGGAATTGGGGCAGCACAATGTAACTTTGTTGGTTTCCGACGGATTGCTGACCGATGATTGTCAGGCAATTGTAAATGTTTTCGACAACATTCCTCCGGTAGCGGAGTGCCAGGATATTACTGTCGCCTTGAATTCTTCCGGCTTTGTAACTATCAATGCAACGCAAGTCGATGATGGCAGCTCTGATAATGGCTTGTTGTGTTTGGATCTGAGTATCAATAATTCGTTTTTTGATTGTGACGATATCGGTGATAATTTTGTAACCCTTACGGCAACAGATGCTGCGGGCAATACGGATCAGTGCGTCGCTACCGTGACTGTAATTGACAACCTTCCTCCAAATTTATTTGGTGTACCGAATGACTTAACGATCAGTTGTGGTGGAAATTTGCCAAACCCGGCATCTCCTTCTGCAAATGACAATTGTGACGTTCCGGTCATTATTTATAACCAAACCTCCACCCAAAGCGGTAACCCGAACAACTGCCTGAATTACAGCTACGTGATCACCAGAACCTGGACAGCTTCTGACAACAGCAGCAACACCACTTCTGACTTCCAACTGATCACGGTGGTTGACAACTTTGCACCTTCAAATCCGACTTATAATGCAACCGTTGGCAACGGCGGATCGATCAGCACCAATCCAAATGATTGTTTTGCAACGATTACATTGAATCTGATCAACCTCAGCGATTGTGCGCCTTTCGCCAATCTCGATATCACCAACAATGCTCCGCATGGCAATGGAACTACCAGCGCAAGCGGCAATTACGACATTGGAACTTATAATATCACTTTTACCGCCACCGACCCTTGTGGAAATACCGCCAATTTCAACTACTCCTTCACGGTATTTGATGGCTCACCGCCCGTGGCTTCCTGCGTGAACAACCTCAACCTGGGGCTACCTTCCAGCGGTACGCTGGTGTTAAGCCCCGGAGCTGTCAACAACGGAAGTTATGACAACTGCGGCGGTACAGCCGGAATAGCAAGTATGACCGTCAGCCCGAATGTATTTGATTGCAGTGATGTCGGTGGCCCGCATCCGGTGACGCTTACCGTTACGGATTTTGCAGGAAACACCTCAACCTGTGTGACTACCGTGAATATTCAGGACAACAACGCCCCGACTGCTTTGTGCCAACCTGAAACCTTGACACTCGGACCAAACGGTACGGTTTCGCTCAACGCCAACCAGATCGATGCAGGAAGCTTTGACGATTGTACATCGGTGACGCTTTCCGTGACGCCAAACAGTTTTGATCATACCGACTTAGGAACCAACCTGGTTACTTTGACCGTCACTGACGGGCACGGCAACAGCAGCACCTGTCAGGCCCAAGTTACCGTTCTGCTTCCGCCTACCTGTTTCGATATTGGTTCAGTGAATGGTGGCGCCGGAAATGTTGTATCAGTACCCGTTACAGTTGAAGATTTTACAGGAGTGACGGGGTTCCAGTTCCATCTGCAAATTATGTCTGATGTTGATTCATTAAATTGGGATGGCGTCGGTGAATTTGTAGGTGTCAGCGGTATTCATCCCGACCTGACCAACCTGTTGGAGTTCAACCTGATGGCTGATACGGTATTTGGTCAAGGACCTCCGATGTTGTTTTATAATAACATGAGTGTATCATGGTTGCAATTCAACCCGGCAGGGCCGATCTCGTTACCGCACGGAACGGTTATTTTCTATATCGATATTTTATTGACCGGCGACCTGAATGATTTTTCTGTGATCAATGTCGTGAATCCTTCGATCCAAACCCCGCCGGAGGTTACCTATTCATTTGGCAACCAGTTGTTCAACCTCGTGCCTTGCTGGCAAAATGGTTCGATCACGATCGGAGAGTTGATCATAGCAGGAAATGTCCATACCGAAAACAATGCAAATGTAGCCCAGGTCTTTGTGGATCTGATACAGCCGGTTGGGTCGAACAACATATTTATGACGGATCAGACGGCGCTGGATGGTAATTTTATGTTCACCATCAACTCGCCAGGCTCTTATGATCTGCGGCCACGCAAAACGATCAACTGGTTTAATGGTATCGACATCCTCGACGTTGCAGCTATCCAGCAGCATGCGGTGAACTTTGCCTTTGTAAACTCAGCTTACAAGAAGATCGCGGCAGACGTCAACGGAAGTATGACGATCACCACATTTGATGCGGTTGTTTTAAATCAATATCTGTCCAGTGGCTTCAATGCGATGTTCCAACCCTCAACTTCATCATGGCAGTTTGTGGACGCCGCACAGGTACTTCCAAACGCGCCGAACGCCACCGTTCCACTGTTCAATAGCCGGATCACGTTGCTGAACATCATGTCCGATACATTGGACAACGACTTTATCGGTATCAAAACCGGAGACATTGCCGGAAACACAGCCAACCCTGCCAATATCGGAGGCGGAGGCGCCGAAGAATTGTCTGACGCCGATCTCAAATTTGTCATTGAGAACAGATCGATCAGAGAAAAAGAATCTGTGAAGATCGACCTCCGTGCAGAAAACTTCGAGCAACTCATCGGCTATCAGTGGATACTGCAATTTGACCCTGAAGCTTTGAGGTTTACGGGTTATGAAACCGCTTCGCTGACCAATCTCGGCGATGGCAACTTCGGCGAAGTGATGCTCGATGAAGGCAAACTGATCCTGACCTGGTACGATGCCTATCCGACGGATGTGGATGCTGAAAAAGTGCTGTTCAGCCTTAATTTTGAAGCTGTTCAAAATATCGGCAGGCTGAGCGAAAAATTGAGTATCGGACAATTGGAACATCTGGCTCCGGTAGCATACAATGGCGCTTACACACCGCATGAGATCGAACTGGTGTTCACAGAATCCAAAGCGACCGATGGAGAATTTGCATTGTATCAGAACATCCCGAATCCATTCAAGGATGAAACGGTGATCGGATTCAATCTGCCGGAGGCCGCTTCAGCGACCATATTGATCAGCGATGTAGCCGGAAGGTTGTTGAAAAAAGTAGAGGGCGATTTTGTTAAAGGTTACAACGAAGTCAATATCAGCAGAAGTGAATTGCCACAGGCCGGATTGCTGTTCTACGAATTGCGAACTTCGAAACACACTGCTACGAAGCAGATGATCGTAATAGAATAATTTGCAAGTTTTTATATTGAGCCAAAGAGTAACGTTTTCGTTACTCTTTGGTCTTAATTTACCGTTTTCAAACGATTGGAAAATACCCGGAATCACACACTAAATGAGATGTCAGACCCGCCCGTCCGACTGTCAGGCGGGCAGGAATAAGATACCAGACTGTGTATATCCATTGATAATCAGTGATAAGACATTCTGATTTGTTTATCTTACTTTTGACAAATCACAAAAAAAAACCGGAGACAGAGCAAATGGTAAATGGTTTTCAATTTTTTCAAAAACCGAAAAATGATCCCTTTCTCTACTTTTCAAACCCGAAGACATCCATTGTCAGTTGAGCAGTTTTTGTTTAGCTGTTGCAACAATTCATTGAATCCTTTAATAAAGAAATTTTCTTTATCATGCGAAAGATAATCTCAGTATTATATCTTTTTTGTTCGACCTTTTGCTTATCACCTTTATATGCACAGTTGGTTACTTTTACAGCAAACGATGCCACCGTCAGTTGTGAATCCGGTAGCTTTTGTGTCAATATCGAAGTCAGCAATTTTGATTCCGTGGCAGGCATTCAATACAGCTATGAATGGGATCCGTCGATCATACAACTCGATAATTATACAGATGCTTTGCCTGCTCTTGGTGTTTTTAATGAATCTGAGGTGCCCAACGGGATATTGCAATATTCCTGGACTGTGCTAAACAGCCCGTTTTATGTAAATCTTCCTGATGGTTCTTCAATTATTGAACTTTGTTTTATTCCGGTCAATACCGGAAATACTTCCATTGATTTCGGCCCTATTATTAATTCAACGATTGAAATTATCGTTATGGAAAATGGCCAACCCCAGGTCGTTCCGGCTAATTTCAATGAAGGTACTGCACAGGTTCAGGACAACTCCGACCCCACGATCACCTGCCCTTCGGATACGATGATCGTCAGTTCGGGTACCAATGTTAATAATATCGCCCCTGTCAATTTTATGGACAACTGCGGCGTACCATCGGTCAGTTATAATATGGTAATGAACGCGATGAATGTCGGATCAGGCAACGATGATGCCAGCGGTGAATTTTTTACAACCGGCACGACTACCGTCACCTATACCGCTACCGACGATGCAGGTAATACAGGAACTTGCAACTTCGATGTAGTACTAACGGCTCCTCCGGTGTCCGATACCATCCTTCAGTTTATCCCGGAAGTCAATATCGATTGTGAAACCGGAACGGTATCTATTGATGTAAAAGTTATCAATTTTGATTCGATGACCGGGATGCAATGGGGGATGCGATGGGATGAGATGGTGCTTGATTTCATAAACGTCGATAACTTTTTACCCGCGCAAGCCCAATATAATGACGGCCTGGAAAGTGGAGCGATCTGGTTTACCTGGTTCTCAGCTGGCCCTCCATTTTATACTACGCTACCCGACAGCTCCATCATTTTTACTTTAAATTTTAACCTGATCGGCGCCTATAGTTCACCGGGTGTAACTTTTGAAGATTTCTCAATGGCGCTTCCTATTGTGATTGGGAACCTGGATGGTACAATGGTTCAGGGCGATGATTTTGAATTTCTCCCCGAAACGGTCAACATCATCGACACCACGCCTCCGGTGATCGATACTAACTGCCCGGATAACATCAATGTGCCGACAGATTCAGAAAGATGCGACGCCGTTGTGAACTGGACGCCACCTACATTTTCAGACAATTGCGACAGCGTCAGTGTTCAGTCGAGCCATGATCCCGGAGATATCTTTCCAGTTGGTACAACTGTAGTGACCTATACCGCTACGGATATTGGCGGCAATACCGTTTCATGTAGCTTTGATGTAACTGTGGTGGATCAGGAAAGTCCGGTGATCAACTGCCCCGGATCGGTTACGACCGGTACCAGCCCCGGCGTTTGTTTTAATAATACTGTAAATATCGGATCAGCCTCCGGCGATGATAATTGCCCGGGTTTTAATATTACCAATAATGCACCTTCGTCTTTTCCAATAGGTACTACCATTGTCACCTGGAGCATTACCGACAACTCCGGCAATACAGCTACCTGCAACCAATCGGTAACCATACAGGACAATGAACCACCGATGATCACTTGCCCTGCCGATGTAACGGCCTGTTCTTCCGGATCGGTCGTATTGGGTAGCCCCTCCACATCAGACAATTGCGGGGTAGCGAGCACCACCAACAATGCGCCAAGTACTTTCCCGATGGGCGTTACCATCGTCACCTGGACGGTGGAAGATAATGCAGGAAATATAAATACCTGTACTCAATCCGTAACTGTAATAGATAATATTCCTCCGACGATCACTTGTCCTGCCGATGCATCTTTTTGTGATCCGGATGATGTAGTGCTTGGAAGCCCGGTGACAAACGATAATTGTGGCGTCGAAACCGTGACCAACGATGCACCCGGTACTTACCCCGTAGGAATGACCAACGTTACCTGGACAGTCACTGACAGCGCCGGAAATATGGAAACCTGCGTTCAGGTGATTACCATTGATGACACCCCGCCGACGATCACCTGTCCTGCCGATGCTACTTTCTGTGATCCTGACGATGTAGCGCTCGGAAGTCCAGTAACAAACGACAACTGTGGCGTTGCCAGCGTAACCAACGATGCTCCTGTTGTTTTCCCGGATGGTGTTACCATTGTTACCTGGACAGTAACTGACCTTGCCGGAAATATGGCGACTTGCACACAATCCATAACTGCCGGAGATGTCGAAGACCCGACGATCACCTGCCCGCCGGATGTCGTAGAATGCGATCCCGGCGCGGTAGTGCTAGGCAGCCCGACGGTCAACGATAACTGCGGCATTGCCAGCGT
>CAZKDA010000001.1:0-15726 GCA_964551455.1 uncultured Saprospiraceae bacterium | reverse complement strand
GCGCGGTAGTGCTAGGCAGCCCGACGGTCAACGATAACTGCGGCATTGCCAGCGTCACCAACGATGCTCCTGTTACTTTTCCTCCGGGCGTCACCATTGTCACCTGGACGGTAACCGACCTTGCCGGAAATATGCAAACCTGTACGCAATCTGTAACCGTCGATGATATTGAATTCCCGGAGATCATTTGTCCTGCCGATGTTGTCGAATGTGATCCTGATGATGTAATCCTTGGCAGCCCGACAGTGAGCGACAACTGCGGGATTGACCAGGTTTTCAATGATGCACCCTCTTCATTTCCAATAGGGGTAACAATCGTCACCTGGACGGTGACTGACCTTGCCGGAAATATGGAAACCTGCACCCAAACGGTAACTGCCGGAGATGTCGAAGACCCGACGATCACCTGCCCGCCGGATGTCGTAGAATGCGATCCCGGCGCGGTAGTGCTAGGCAGCCCGACGGTCAACGATAACTGCGGCATTGCCAGCGTAACCAACGATGCTCCTGTTGTTTTCCCGGATGGTGTTACCATTGTTATCTGGACAGTAACTGATCTTTCCGGAAATATGGAAACCTGCACGCAATCTGTTGCCATTGTGGATGAGCAACCTCCGATGATCTCCTGCCCGACGGTGGATGCTTTCGATGCACCACCCGGTACGTGCAGCGTGATTGTCAACAACAATCTGGCGCCAATAGTAACCGATTGCAACGATTTTACAGTAACCTATGTCATTACCGGCGCGACGATCGGTAGCGGCAATGACGATGCAACCGGCACCGAATTTTTTGTCGGAACCAGTATATTGACCTATTATGCCGAAGATATTTTTGGAAACATCGACAGTTGTTCGGTAACAGTGCAGGTCAACGACGGTGAGGCTCCCGCTGTCTTTTGTCCGGGCGATCAGCTCATCTTTGTTCCCACCGGAACTGTGGACACCATTGTAAATAACATCGGCGCTACCGGCAACGATAATTGCACCGTTTCGAGTTTGGACTATCAAACTACCGGAGCATTGACGGTGAGCGGCAGCGGAGACATCAGCGGAACAGCTTTCCCGGTTGGAACCACAACAATCACTTACATTGCCAGCGACCCCTCCGGGAATGTTGACAGTTGCTCTTTTGAGGTCAACGTCGTTGAAGTGCTCAACCAAATGCTGGGATGCCCGCTGGATCAGATCGTTGACAACGATCCGGGTGAGTGCAATGCTGTTATCAATAATATCGAACCGATAGTTCTTATCAACCCAGGAGATGTAAACTCGATTAATTATACCCTGAGCGGCGCAACAACCGGCTCCGGAACTGATGACGCCAGCGGCATTGCTTTCAATGTCGGGACGACCATTGTAGAATATATCCTTACGGATAACCTGAATAACATGGACACCTGCTCGTTTGAAGTTACGGTTCTCGACGCTGAGGCTCCGACCTGGCAAAACTGCCCGCCAAACATCACTGTTTCTGCGAACCTTCCCGGTTGTGAGGCTATTGCTACCTGGGATATTCCATTGCCCGGAGATAATTGCGCTATTACCCAGATCATCACCACATTCAATCCCGGCGACATTTTCAGTGTAGGCAACACGGCGGTAACTTATATTGCTATTGATGCTGCGGACAACTTCGGAAGCTGTAGCTTTTTGATAACGGTCGTTGACGACATAGCGCCTGTGATCGATTGCCCGGATAATATCACCATCGCTACTTCTCCCGGAATGTGTACGGGGATCGCCACCTGGGATCCGATCATGGTAACGGATGATTGCGACAATGACCCGACTTTAGTTTGCAACTTCAATTCGGGAGACGCATTTCCAGTGGGTACTACGACAGTGACTTGCACCGCTACCGATGCTTCCGGCAATACCAGTATCTGTACTTTTAATGTAACCGTAGAAGATGATGAACCGCCACAGGTTTTGAATTGTCCTCCCGACTTAACCATCAGCGCCGATCAGAATGCTTGCGAATCTATTTTTTCATGGACAGAGCCTACATTTACCGACGCTTGTTCCAACCCGGTCAGCGTGAGCAGTACGCACAGCCCCGGCCAGGTATTCCAGGTCGGAACGACTACGATCTTTTACATAGCTGTGGATGCAGCGGGAAACAGTGTGACCTGTAGTTTTAACCTGACTGTAACGGATGATGTACCGCCGGTTCCGGTATGCCCTAACGATATTACAGTGCAAACTTCCCCAAAGGAATGCGGCAATTTTGTAACGTGGCCAACGCCATCCGCTACCGACAATTGCGACAATACGGTGGCGATGACCCCGGACATTCCGCCCGGAAGCTTCTTTCCTGTCGGCGTTACTACCGTAACCTATACTGCATTGGATAACTTCGGAAATACTGCGATTTGCTCTTTCACGGTCACCGTTGAAGATAACATAGCGCCCCAGTTCAATTGTTTTGCTGACATTGTGGTAAGTATCGATGGGAACATTGTGAGCGATCCGAGCGGCGCCATCAGCTCGATCATTGCGACTTCGAGTTGCGACAGCATTATTATAAATTATATGGAGCCGGTCGCGATAGACAATTGCGAGATCGATTCCAATGGGTTGAATAGCGGCTTGCCCTCGGGCGCAATCTTTCCGACGGGGACGACTACGATCACTTACCTGGCAGTTGATAGTTCCGGCAATTCGGCGAATTGTAGTTTTGACATTACGGTACTCCCGTTGCCACAGGTGGTAGTCAGCATCAATCCTTCAGACACGGTTTGCGAAGGTCAGGATGTGGTGTTTTCGACCAATATTTCTACAGCCGGAGTTATGTACAGTTGGGAAAATATCAATACCGGATGGATGGACGATGCTCCGGAGCCGGTGATCGCTGAAATTATCCTGGCAGATTCCGGGACTTATTCCGTAACGATCACTTACCCCAGTGGTTGTACTTCGACAAGTTCGGCTGAACTGTTTGTTGTGGAAGCCTGTCCGGTTGATGTAACTTACAATGGGCCGCTGTGTGCCGGAGAAGATATCGAGCTTTTTGTCGATATCGATGCTTCCTGCAATGTGGAATCATTTTCCTGGGTGGGGCCTGGATTTGTATCGAGTATGCAAAACCCTGTCATTCCGCAAGCCACCGTTTCAAATTCAGGCGACTATACCGTGGTTATAGAATTTGCCGGAGGCTGCTCACTCACCAGGACGATTGATGTTGAAGTGACCCTCCTGGCACCTCCGGTGTTGAATGCCATGTGCGGCACGGATATTTGCATAGGCACGAGTTGCGTACTTACCGGAACCCAGTACAACCCCACGCCGGATGCCTATATCTGGGAAGCCATCCCGGTATCCGGTTCGGGTATGCCCGGAAATACAAATAGCAACCAAATTGTTGTTACCCCTACATTGCCGGGAACTTATATTTACAATTATTCGGTAGAGATCAACGGTTGTGTTTCGGAAGAGGCTTCTGTATTGATTTTCGTCCATGACGAACCGATTGCTATGGCTGATAATTTTGAGGTCGATTTTGAAACTTCGACGAACATCAACGTCATCCTCAACGATACCCTGACGACAAACCTCGGATTGAGTGTCAGTGTTGTTTCCGGCCCTTCCAACGGGACATTAATTAATAACAATAATGGCACCTTCAGCTATATCCCGAACAACGGGTTTATAGGTACCGATCAATTCATCTATGAAATTTGCTATGGTTGTGAAGTCATTTTGTGCGACAACGCGACCGTAACAATAGAAGTAGTCGATGATCGGGAATGTATCGTTCCTACGCTGATAACGCCCAATACCGACGGTGTAAACGATGAATTGTTTATCAATTGCCTGGAAAATGGCGTTTATCCCGACAACGAGTTGATCATTTACAATCAATGGGGGCACGAGGTGTTCAGGGCTGCTCCCTACCAGAACAACTGGTACGGAACTTACGAAGGAAAAGACCTGCCCGACGGCACTTATTTCTATATTTTCAAACTGGACAATAACGCTGATCCGGATAAAGGCGCCTTGACGATTTTCAGATAAGAGGTTTAAATTTTTTTAAAATTTTGAATGATTTTAATTCTAAAAATATGATACGCAAATTATTTCTCATCCTGGCATTATTCGTTACGGCGCCCGCTATCTATGCGCAACAGGAAGCTCAGTTTACACAATTTATGTACAATCAGCTTTATCTGAACCCTGCGTATGCCGGAGCCAGGGGCATGCCTTCGTTTACATTGATCTACCGCAATCAATGGACGGGATTCAAGGGAGCGCCTGTTTCCAAATTGCTGAGTTTTAATGCACCGTTGTTTGGAGACCGGGTTGGATTCGGACTGACGTTTCACAACCAGACCATCGGGATTTTTAACAACTGGTCGGGTGCAATGGCTTATTCTTATCATATCAAGATCAACGAAGAATCTTCCATTCGCTTTGGCCTTCAGGGAAAAATGCAATATTACGGGATTGATTTCAGCGACCCTTCCGTGGTGATCAGAGACCCAACGGACCAGTCAATCAAATATGACCAGTATGCCGATCAGTACAGCGCGAATTTTGGGGCAGGTATATATCTCAAAGTAAAACAAATGTTTCTGGGTATTGGCGCACCGGCATTCTTTCCCAACGAAGTGGGGTTCAATGCTAGTACACTGGTGCCGGATATCGCCGAGGAAGCTTCGCACTTTTACCTGATGGCTGGCACTTTGGTACCTCTTTCAGATAATATCCAGTTTAAGCCTACGATTTTGGCAAAATATGTCAAAAACGCTCCTTTGAACATGGATTTTAACGCAAGTGTGGTTTTCAATGTGGTATTCACGGCGGGGTTATCCTATCGTACAGGCGGTCAGGGAAGTGGAGATTCCGTGGATCTGCTGGCGCTGTACCAGATCAAAAACTTTGCGATCGGCGCAGGATACGACATTCCGCTTTCTACTATAAAAGACCACACCGGCGGGAGCTTGGAGATATTGCTGCGCTATGATTTTATCAAGGAAGCCTCGGATATTGCAAATCCAAGATTCTTTTTTTAATGGCAAAATCAATTTGAAAGACATCAGATGTCAGACTTTTTACGTGATAAGGGTTATGCGTTATGAGTTATTGCAAACCAGGACATAACCCATAACCCATAGCCCATAACCTCTTTAAACCTACAGGTTATTTTGAAATAAATGATGATGTTTTTTAAAAAAAAGGCCTGAATGTTGGTTTATTAAAATAGCGTTAAAAATACAGTTGGTTTAAAAATGGTGAAAAACAATGCGTTTCTGACAAAATGCAGTTAACCACAAATTCGATCAATAATGAAGTTCAATACACTCATTTTTATTTTATTGGGTTGCAATGTACTCACCGCTCAGGTGTTTACACAATCCAACAGCGGCGAGAAGCGGGTATTTATTAATAACGAGACGACGATTAACAGTGAAGCGCTGGAATACAGTCCGGCTTTCTATGAAGATGGGATCGTCTTCATTTCCACTCGTCCGGTAGGTCGCAGGTACAAAATCCAGGATAAGCGGATCAATCAGAATATCATGTCCATTTTCTGGGCGAAGCGTTCATCCGAGGGTTTGCTCCAGACTCCGGTGCCTTTTGCCGAAGAGCTCCTTTCCAGCTCACATGAAGGTCCGGTTACATTTGATCGTACTGCCGACAATATCTTTTTTACAAGGAATAATGTGAAAAACGGCAAGGGAAAAAAAGCGAAAGACGGTATCGTGAAGATGAAGATTTATACTGCCCAAAAAGTAGATGGCGTGTGGCAAAATATCGAAGACCTTCCTTTCAACGACGATGAGAGCAATACCGTGCACCCCGCTGTTTCGGTTGAAGGCGATGCTTTGTATTTTTCCTCAGACCGCCCCGGAGGATATGGCGGCATGGACATCTGGGTGGTTTATCGTCGCGGGGGCGTTTGGTCAGACCCCGAAAACCTCGGCGCACAGATCAACTCCGAAGAAGACGAAGTATTTCCCTTTATTCATGCAGACGGGACCCTGTATTTCTCATCCAATGGCCATGCAGGGCATGGTGGCCTTGACCTGTTTGCAGCACAAAACACAAATGGAAAGTGGAGCACTCCGGTGAATATGGGCATCCCTTTCAATTCTGAAAAAGATGACTTCGGCCTCATTATCGACCGCGACAAGCGGAACGGATATTTTTCGTCAAGTCGCCCCGGAGGGTTGGGAGGTGACGACATCTTCAGCTTCCATGTCATCGATAAGCTGGATAATATGCTGGGTACCGCAGTAAACGAACCCACTTATTTGTCTGTACTGGTTTCTGATGCCAGCACCGGAGAGATGATCGACAGCGCTTTGGTGACCTATGCAGCCCTTGATGATAAACTCATTGCTGAGGCGATCAATTCGGTCAGCGCCGACGCTTTGGACGCCGCCGAAATACTGTTGCGCCTTCCGTTGAACGGAAACAGCGCTTCCGGGATCACCGATTCCTGGGGAAGATACCCGATCGAGATGACTCCGGGAAGTTATGTTATCGTCGTCAGCAAACCCGGTTTTAAAACCGAGCAAACGTTTTTTAATACCGCATCGGATTATGACGAGATTTTTGTCAATATGAAAGTGAAGTCCGAAACAGAAGATGACAAAAAGCCCAGTGTGGAGCCTCCGCCAAGCGCTGATTTTCCATCGACGATCAAAGAAGGAACTGTTTTTCAATTGCCTAATATTTATTACAATTTCAATGACGCTTCCATCAGGCCCGACGCCAAAATTGACCTCGATGCCTTAGCCTCTTTTTTGACGAAGTTTCCCGATATCGAGATCGAAGTGTCGTCGCACACGGATTCACGGGGAGGTTCGCGTTACAACCGCCAGTTGTCGCAAAAAAGGGCAGAGAACGCAGTGAAATATTTGGTGTCGAAAGGAATCGATGGATCGAGGATGGTTCCGGTTGGTTACGGCGAAAGCCAGTTGAGGAACAAATGCAGCGACGGCGTGGTTTGCACTGAGCTGGAACATCAATACAACCGGCGTACAGAGGTGAAGATCACCAAAATGGATAGAGAGATCAATATCGAATTTATCGAGGGCGATGAGATGCTCAAAGACCACATCGTATTGTCACAGCCAAAATCGGAAACTGATAGAGAAGAGCAGCCAAAAGAACGCGAAAACCCAAAACCCGATCACGAGTTTAAACCCGTAAAAAACGACACGACTGAACATGTAAGGTTGAATGAATCCAAAGGTGAATTCAAAGTCGTTGCAGGTGTTTTCGGCGACATGAAAAATGCAAACAAACGGCTGAAGGTTTTGAAAGACCTTGGTTACGATTCATATCTTCTTCCTATGGATTCAAATATGCACGCTGTGGTGGTAGGCGACTACCCGAGCAGGGAATCCGCTCAATCTACCGCTGATACCCTCAAGCGGGAACACAAGATCCGTTCTTATATCAAAGAATAACAAGGATAGTCGTTCGGCATACAACTCTGGTAGCGGTAAAAAGAAAAAAGGGCTAAAGCTATTGGCGAACAATAACTCCAGCCCAGTGGATTAACTTAACCTCCAAAAAGTACGATCAATCTACATTATCATGTAAAAAAGAATTGTCGCGTAACTCCGGATCTCCATCCGAAATGCTCCACTTTGACGCTTCGTTGGTAGAAGAGTGCGGCACATCATCGAGTTCGACATTGCGGCGCATATAAGCGGGTACATTTTCCATCTCTACGATATTCTGTGGATTATTAAGCTTTACCCGCACATTCCGAAGGTTTTCGCGTCGTTTAGCTTCCATTTCGAGGCGTTTTTTCCGTTCCTGCTCTAACTTTTCCTTGTCCTCATTTTTGATGTAAGGCTCATCGTAGGAGTATTTTCCTTTGTTGAATTTTGCAATGGAGGATCTGATATCGTCAAATTCAAAGGTTTCCGATTCGGAATTTTCGTCTTCGGTATGCCCCAGGTCAAACAATCCATTTTTTTTTGAAGGATTGTCATCTTCGAGTGATACCACGATCTTTTCGGGGTTGCTGTCGAGATCGACTTTATTTTTGTGGTTGTGCTCGAAACCCGTAGCTATAACCGTGACGCTCAGCTTGTCGCCAAGAGATTCGTCGTAACAATTTCCCCAGATCAGATCGGTGCCGTAGCCGGCTTCCTCCTGCACAAATTCAGTAATCTCAAATACTTCGTCCATAGTCACTTCGCGGGTTCCGGAAGTGATGTTGAGGAGGATATGCTGGGCGCCTTTGATGTCATTATCTTCCAGCAGGGGAGAGCTGATGGCCTCGTCCACAGCGCGTTTGGCGCGGTCGTCGCCTTCAGCGACTGCGGTACCCATGATGGCAACGCCGCTTCCGCGCATGACCGTATTGACATCCTCAAAGTCCACGTTTACATAACCCGGAACAGTGATGATCTCGGCTATACCTTTGGCAGCCGTAGTCAGAATATCATCGGCTTTTGCGAAAGCTTCGGATAAGCGGAGGTCGCTGTGGATCTGCCGCAACTTATCATTTGAAATGATGATGAGCGTATCAACGTGTTTTTTGAGTTCTTCGAGTCCTTCCAGACCTTGTGAAGTACGGCGGCGTCCTTCAAAAGTAAAAGGAAGCGTAACAATACCGATGGTCAGGATGTCCATTTCCTGAGCGGTTTTTGCAATGATGGGAGCTGCTCCGGTACCTGTTCCGCCGCCCATTCCGGCAGTTACAAAGAGCATTTTTGTATCATTATTTAAAAAACGTTTTACATCTTCGATGGATTCAACACAGGCTTGCCGGCCAATCGTAGGTTTTGAACCGGCGCCGCGGCCTTCGGTAAGTTCAGGCCCCAGTTGAATCCTTGTTGGAACCGGGCTGAGTTCCATGGCTTGATTGTCGGTGTTGCATATTGCAAAATCGACCCCAATAATACCTTGCTTGAACATGTGGGTAACGGCATTGCTGCCACCACCGCCCACGCCAATCACTTTTATTATTGACCCTTCTTCTTTTGGCAAATCAAAAAGCATAATGTAGATTTTTAAAAGGTTAAGTAAATAATTCTTTGTTTTTTTGTTTTCTCAATGTTTTAAAGTTGCTAGTTGCTAGTTGCTAGTTGCTGGTTGCTAACCATTAATCACTATTTAAAATTTACTAAAACTCAGAGTCAGGTTCTGCTTCAAACCATTCTTTGGTTTTGTTGAACAGTTGAACATACCATTTTCCGTTGGCTTGTTCCGCTGCTTGAGCTTCTTCGAGTATTGGTTCTTCCGTCACTTCGATCTTGTAAGGATTTTCAATTCCTTTCAGCAACAAGCCAATCGCAGTGGAGTAGATCGGATTGCAGACTCTTTCGTCGTATCCATGTCCCAAACGTTCGATTGGAAGCCCGATGCGGGTACTCATGCCGGTGTGGTATTCGGTCAGTTTGTCAATGTGGTTGAGCAATGCTCCGCCCCCGGTGAGTACAATTCCTCCGATGAGCTTTCTTTCAAGCCCCGAGCGTCGGATTTCCCAAACCACATAGTCGAGGATTTCCTCAACCCTGGCCTGGATGATCCTCGCGAGGTTTTTCTCAGAGATCTCTTTCGGGTCTCTGCCTTTCAGGCCCGGAATGGTGATGATCCGGTTGTCATATACTTCGGAGGCCATCGCCGAGCCGAAACTCACTTTCAGTTTTTCGGCTTGTTGTTGCATGACGGTGCAGCCTTCTTTGATGTCCATCGTGATCACATTTCCACCGAAAGGGATCACTGCGGTATGCCGGACAATACCGTTTTGGAAAATGGTAATGTCGGTTGTTCCGCCACCAATATCGACCAGCGCAACGCCGGCTTCTTTTTCTTCTTCACTGAGAACTGCAAAGGAAGAAGCGATTGGTTCGAGGGTAACATCGGCTACTTTCAAACCGACTCTTTCCACGCATCGCTGAATATTATTCGACGCCGTGATCTGGCCGGTGATGATATGAAAATTTGCCTCGAGCCGGACCCCCGACATGCCGATCGGATCGCTGATGCCCTGTTCGTTGTCGATGGTATATTCCTGGGGGATCACATGCAGGATCTTGTCGCCAGGAGGGAGCACCAGCTTGTGCATATCGTTGATCAGTTTGTCGATATCCTTTTGAGAGATTTCATTGAGGTTGTGGTCTCGTGTGAGGATACCGCGATGCTGAAGGCTCTTGATGTGCTGGCCGGCAATGCCGACGTGAACCACATTGAACTTCATCCCGGCGTTTTTCTCCGCCGATGCAACAGCTTCGGAAATCGCCTTTACGGTTTTTTCAATATTGGAAACCACACCTCTTGAAACGCCGTGGGAATCAACTTTCCCGATTCCGACAATTTCGAGTTTTCCATGTTCATTTTTCCGGCCGGCGATAGCACAAACTTTCGTCGTACCGATGTCGAGCGCAACAACTACATCTGGTTGCTGTTTTCCTAAGTTTTCTATCATAGTATTCAATTTTGCGGTAGCTTTCTCCCGTTGCTTGCAGAAATTTTTACTTTCTGCCGGCTACTACCTGACCTTTAAATTTGAGATTAATAATTTTGTATTTCTGCCAGCCTTTAAAAGGCATGGCTTCTTTGTAAAAAGTTTTTAGTTTAAAAATTTTATTATCAATATTAGCCAGATCTCCGAGCAGTATTTTTTGATCGCCGATGTTCGGGCTTAATAAAAATTCCTGCGAATCGTCCACATAGATCTGCTCGATCATGGGTTCTAAAAATTCATCGTTCAGGATGATTGCTGTCAGTTCAAAAAGATCTTTCAAAACGTGTTTCTTTCTTTCCAGAAACTCGGGATCAAAAGGCGGAATATTTCCTGTGGCCACCAGAACCCTGGCTGTAAAATGCTTTGAAAGCGGCATTTTCGTTCCAAACTCATCCAGGTAATAATTCTGTCCGGTTTTGTCGATGATCCGTAAAACGGGGATCCTTTGATCTATCTGAATGTGAACCTGGTTTTTGGCATCCACGAAAACATCGGCATTGAGTACGAACGGATCGTCTTCCAATACCCGCTCAACCCGCTCGATATCGATCTCACCGACCGGGATTCCCAGCAGGTTATAACCAAAGCTCCGCTCGATCGTCAGTTTGATGTCCTCCTCGCTGAGGAAGCTGTTGCCCTGCGGCAACTCGTTGATCCTGATAAAAATTTCGGTCGAGTTTCTGCTCTTTTTTATTTCAACGGCTGAAATGATGGTCACGGCGATCAGGAAGAAAAATCCGATCTTGCCCAGTCGTTTGGCCGTTTTCATCAATTCATTATTGTTCATTGACTATCAATTCTTTAATTGGTTCGACAAAGGTGTCAATATCGCCTGCTCCCAAGGTCAGCAGGACTTCAAAATTTCTTTTTTTCAATTCGCCCATCAGCGCTTTTTTGGATACCAAAACCTTATTGGGGTTGGATATCTTTTCAAAAATGATCGTTGATGTCACGCCTTCAAGCGGCAACTCCCTGGCCGGGTAAATATCCATCAGGATGACTTCATCCAGTTTGTTCAGCGAAGCGGCAAAGCCATCGGCAAAATCCCTCGTCCTCGAAAAAAGATGCGGCTGAAAAATGCCAGTGATCTTTTTTTCGGGAAATAAAGCCCGTGTCGCCTGAATAGCTGCATCCAGTTCGGTAGGGTGGTGCGCGTAGTCGTCGATGAACACCACATCCCGTGTTTTTACAATGAATTCAAATCGGCGCTTAATTCCTTTGAATGAAGCCATTGCCTTTTTTACGGACTCGCCGCCAACGCCAAGTTGCTGTGCGATTGCGATAGCGGCTGTTGCGTTTTCGACGTTGTGCCGTCCTGGCAAGGTGAATTTTATATTTTCAATATTTTCAACAGGGCTTTTGAAATCGAACACAAAATTTCCATCGGCAACGCTCAGATTTGTGGCCTGGAAAGTTCCGTGGTCAATTCCGAAAATTTCAACGTTATCGAAATTTTCCAAGAGTTCCAGCCCGTATTTCAAAAACACTTTTCCATTTTTTTTCAGCCTTGCGGCAAACTGTGTAAAACCCTTTGCCATATTGGTTTTGTCGTGGTAAATATCCAGATGATCGGCATCCATCGACATGATCGCGGCATAGTCGGGGCTTAAATGCAAAAAAGAACGATCGTATTCATCGGCCTCTACCACGATCCAGTCGCTTTTTCCATGCACAAAATTGGATTCGTAGTTTTGCGCAATCCCTCCCAAAAAAGCCGTGCAATCAACTCCTGCGGTTTTGAGCAGGTGGGTCAGGATCGCGCAGGTTGAAGTTTTTCCATGTGTGCCGGCAATGGCGATGGTTTTCCTGTCGCGGCTGATCATGCCCAGCACTTCCGCTCTTTTTTTAACCTGGAAATGGTTTTCAAAAAAGTAACCCAATTCTTTAAGGTCTTTCGGAATAGCAGGCGTGTAAACCACAAGGTCAAGTTTGTCCGGGATCCTTTCAATGTCATCGTCGTAATGGATTTTCATTCCTTCCTGAACCAGCTTTCTGGTCAGTGCTGTTTCTGTTTTGTCGTATCCATAAACTTCGCAACCTTTAGCTTTGAAGTACCGCGCCAAAGCGCTCATTCCGATCCCGCCGATCCCGACAAAATATATTCTATGTACATCATCCAGGTTCAAAGTTTTTTGTTTTTATCGAGCCTTTTGTTGAAGATTTTCTAATTCCAATTTTATCTCCTTTGTAAAAGACTGTTTTTCAGAATAATAAAACAAAGTATGTGCCGTAATTTTTATATATTAAAATTTTAATTTCAAAAAAGATTTAACCCATATCCTTCCTGTGGTTCAATGCTTTGCCAGTTTCAGCACTTCTTTGGCGATCTGAACGGCAGCATCGGGCTTTGAAAGCTTCCGGATATTTGATCTCAGTTCGTTCAGCCGCTTTTCATCTTTCAAAACCGGCAATGCGGCTTCGATCAAATTTTGTTTTGCTTCCTCGTCTTTCAGCATTATCGCGGCGTTATGCTCCACGAGCGCCATTGCATTTTTGGTTTGATGATCTTCCGCCACATTTGGCGAAGGCACCAGCGCCGCCGCTTTGCCAACCACGCACAACTCGGCAATGGTGGAAGCTCCTGCGCGGCAAATAACCAGATCCGCCATGATGTAGGCGAGATCCATCCGATCCACGAAAGGCACGATCTTCACATTCGCCAGTTGTGCCGTCTCGCATGTTGAAAATTCATCGATGTACAGGCTTCCGGCTTGCCATAAAACCTGTACTTCGGGCTGTTTTTTCAGTATTTCAAAACTCGCGGCCATCCCTTCGTTCATTGATCTGGCTCCGAGGCTTCCGCCGGTTACGACGATGGTGCTTTTCTCTTTTGAAAGCCCGAAATGGCTGAGCGCTTCTTCGCGGTTTACTGTCAGTTTTTCCAGGTCTTGCCGCACCGGAGTACCCGTGACCACGATCTTTTCAGCCGGAAAGTAGCGCTCCATATTTTCGTAAGCAACGCAGATCTTTTCAGCTTTTTTGGCCAGCAATCTATTGGTCACTCCCGGAAAAGAATTTTGCTCCTGCAAAAGCGTGGGGATGCCCAGCATATTCGCAACCTGCAAAACCGGGCCGCTGGCAAAGCCGCCTACACCGACCGCTACCTGGGGTTTGAACTTTTTTAAAATCCAGAAAGCTTTCGCGAGGCTGAAAAACAATTTCAAAGGAAACAGCAGATTCCTGAGGGTCAGTTGCCTGTGAAAACCACTGATCCACAAGCCCTTTATCGGAAAACCTGCTTTTGGAACTTTTTCCATTTCTATTTTCCCTTTTGCTCCGACAAACAATATTTCAATATTTTCATCCAGTTCTTTCAGCGCGTTTGCAATGGCAATGGCCGGAAAAACATGGCCTCCGGTTCCTCCCCCGGAAATGATTATTTTTGTGTTTGTTTGTTTCAAGGTTTTTAGTTGCTAGTTTCTAGTTTCTGGTTTCTAGTTTCTAGTTTCTGGTTTCTATTCAATCATATTTTTGTCCTTTGATATCACTCTTTTTTAAATAATTTATCAAGCCCATAATCATCTTTCCTGTTTCCAAAACCTCTTGGTGCATTTCTTCGAATTTCGTTTGATCTATATAATTTTGATCGAAAGCTCTGTACAATTGCGATCTCAATTCACCGGTTGATCCTTTTGCAAATCCAAGAAATTGAATAAACTCTTTTCTTCCGCCTCTTTCAAATCCTTCTGCAATATTGTCCATTATGGAACCGCTTGAACTTCTGATCTGGTGAACAAACCGATGATCTTGTTGAAACTCCTTTGAGTTTGTAAACTTGAATACCTTTTGGCAAATTGATCGGGCATTTTGCCAGGCTTTTATATCTTCAAACTTTTTGATCGATGGCATTTTTCTTTTTTTATAATGAACTCGTAACTAGCAACTTCTAACTAGCAACTTGAATTTTACTCACGTCGTTTTTTCAATATACCGGCTCACGCTGAGGATCATCCCGAAAGCAATGCTTGAGAAGATGATCGAAGTACCGCCCATGCTCACCATTGGCAGCGTCAATCCGGTAACCGGAACCATGTGAACCGATACGGCGATATTTGCCAATGCCTGTACAACTACCATCAAACCGATGCCTAGCGCCAGCATGGCGCCGAATGCTTTCGGGCTTCGGGTGACGATGCTTACGCAGCGGAAAAACAACAGTACATACAGGCTGATGATGATAAATCCGCCGACGATGCCATACTCTTCGCATATAATCGCATAGATGAAATCTGAAAAGGGGTTGGGCAGGTAGTTGCGCATGACGCTGTTGCCGGGGCCTTCGCCAAACCAGCTTCCATTTGCGATGGCAATTTTTGAATGAAGGATCTGGTAGGAGCCGTCCGTGTCATTCCAGAAATCCGTGAGGCGCGCGATCCAGGTTCCGACCCTTACGACATCTGGGAAAAACTGCCCGATGATGATCAGGATGGCAAAAACGACGATCCCCAGAAAGATCAGCAGCGCAATATATTTTACGGATACCCTGCCCAAAAACATCATCGTGGTGCAGGTGAAAAACAATATCATTGCGGTGGAGAGATCGGAAGGAGCGATCAGGCTGCAAACGATCAGTATCGGCACGATGATAGGCAAAAAGGCGCTGTTGAAATCTTTGATATAATCCTGTTTTGAAGATATCGCCCGTGCCACATAGATCACCAAAGCCAGTTTTGCAAAATCGGAGGTCTGGAATGTAACGCCGACAAAAGGTATCTCCACCCAACGCCTCGCTTCGTTTACTTCCACACCGAATGCTATGGTGTAGATCAGCATCGGGATGCAAAGCAGCAAAAAAAGCGGCGCCAGCCTGGAATATTGCGTGTAGCGCGTGATGTAACACAGATAGGTTAGAAACAATCCACCGGCTACAAATACCGTATGTTTGATGAGGTAAAACTCTGTATTCCCACCGCGATAATTGAATGCCACATGCCCCGTGGCGCTGTAAACCGACAAAATGCTGAACAAGGCGAGAACTGCCACGATCATCCAGATGGCTCTGTCTCCACGCAATCCGGCGTATAATCTGTTTCCTATTGACATTGCTGACTTTTTTGGTTTTTTTTAAATTTTTAAAATTGTTTGCTCATAGTCTGTCAAAGAACTTTTTTATTAGAAATTAGACTTTAGACTTTAGACTTCCGACGTCTATTGTCTATTGTCTATCGTCTATCGTCTATCGTCTAGCCTCCATTTTTCAACTCCAGCACAGCTTTTTTAAACTGATCGCCGCGATCCATGTAATTTTTAAATAGATCAAAACTTGCGCAAGCCGGGCTTAATAACACC